>QMWA01000053.1 GCA_003661385.1 Thermoproteota archaeon
AGCCAGCTTCTGCTGTCCCTGTTCTCCCTTAGCCAGCTTCTTATCCTCCTTGCTAGGCTTGGGAGGAGCTCTATGAACTTTGGTGTCAGGCCTAATGCCTTCTCACATGCTACTATGTCCTCTATCGTGAGGGATCTAGCTGGGAGGGTGAACATCTTGAGGCCATGCTCCTGCTCTAGGGTCTTGTCTATGGTGTAGGACAGGAACTCCTCTCTTAGAGCCTGGCCTACCCCCTTCTCGTAGTCTCTTCCAAGCTGGTCCTTCACCTTGAGGGCATACTCGCTGTGCATATCCAGGATGAGGAGCTTTACTGGAGGCTGGCCTTCCATGTGCCTTGACGCCACTGCTATGGCTGCTGCGATCAGGTTTCCTAGGAAGGTTTTGCCTGTGCCGCTTTTCCCGAATATGCCAAAGCACCCTCTGGTAAGCGCATCTACGTCAAGTGGAACCTGAGCTGTGGAGTTCTTCGGTGAGCCTATTGGCCACTTCAGCTTGTAGTCTGGTGTCCCATAGAACTCTGCTACCTCCTCCTCAGTTGGCTCAGAGCCCTCTGTGAGGTAGTCTGGTATCGTGGTGGCCTCCTCTACCTCGCCGCTGCTGTCAGTCTGAGCTACAGGTATCAGAGTGACCATGGAGCCTAGCGTCCTCCCTCTCAGCTGGCTTATCGCCTGAGCTGGAGGCTCTGGGCTCCCGCTAAGGGACTCAGCTGCAGCAACCCCAGTCCTGTGGTGTACGTCGCCGACTACAGCTAGGAACGTCCTCTTGATCCCTCTGACAGCTATTATGGAGCCTATGGTGTAGTCCTCTGAGGAGGAGCCTGGAGGAATCCTGGCGTAGACGCCAGAGGATAAGCTTCCACCAAACACCCTAAGCTTACCCATGAGAGCACCACAAGAGCCTATGGCAGGAGGGTTACTAAACTTTGATGCAGCCGGCAGGGGGCTCAGGGCACTGCTGGGCTTCCTTGAGGCTTCTGGACGGCGGGTGCAGCCTGCTTCTGGCTTCCAGGGCTAGCAGTGCTCTGTTGGCTGGCGTCCTGCTAGCTGGTAGCAGGCTAGCTCCTGCCATGTTACCGCCACTATCCCAGCATTGACTCCAGTATCCCGCTTACCACCACTATCAGGTCTGCATCGTATCCCCATGCTTGCATGGATTCTACTCCGCTTCTGAGGAGCTGCTCCCTCTCATCTTCGGCTCTGAAGTTTGCTGCTAGGTACCTGGCTAGCCCTCTGGTTGCCATTAGGGCTTCTCTCTCTGGTAGGGAGGCGAAGATGAGTGGTAGGTAGCTTAGCTTGGGTGGTGTCCCGTGGAAGTCTCTTATGAGCTGGCTGTCTGGCAGGTAGGCTAGGTCGTGTACTAGGGGCTTTCTAGGGGGCCTGTCGTGCCAGAACCTGCTGCCATCGTAGTAGCCTACTGAGACAGCCTTGTATACGTCTCTTAGCCTGGAGTCTAGGTCAGGGTACATGCTCTGGATTTCTCTCCTGGTCTTCCTCAGGGGGGTTGGCAGCGACGCCACTACAGTGGCTGAGACGACTTCTGAGGAGTACACTAGGCCTACTATGAGGAGGGTTTCGCAGTTCACAGCTATGAGCGACCCGTACTCTGGTGTGGAGGGGTATGCTGGGGAGTAGGATTGGACTGAGAACTCTGTGAAGGTTGAGGAGAAGACTTCTCCGAAGGCTTTCTCGGGCTTGGAGTACTCCCCTAGGTAGTCTTTCATCTAGACCACCGTCCTCATCTTGAGCTTGGCTTTCCTGGTGAGCTTGACTCCAGGTGGGCCTCCCCCGGGTGGGGCTATCCCCTTGGAGGCTAGGAACCTGTCTACAAGCCCGTAGAACGCAGCCCTCTCCCTGCCAGTCACCACAGCGTTCTCATGTGCCCTTATCATGGCGTAGGGGTAGCCTCCAGCTAGGGCAGCTTGAGCGCACACGACCCTGTGGACTAGCTCAGCTTCTGGCATAGCCCACTCTGGGATCTCCACCCTTAGCACGCCCTCGCCAGCTTTCACGTAGAAGAAGAGCACGTCTAGGGCCTTGGCTGTAGCCTTGTTGTATGCTTTGAAGATGGGTGACCTCTCACCTGGGCTCAAGATCCTCGAGTAGAGGAGGGAGTCGCTGACTACCATGGCCTCGCGGCAGAGGGGGGCCCAGCCATCTTTTCTCCTGGCTCTCCATGCTGATCTGCAGTGTGAGCATGAGCTCACCTCGAAGCAGAGCACTGCCCTTAGCAGGGTGTTGCAGACCGACCTTGCAGCTGAGAAGTACACGCCGACAGGTATCAGCTCAGCTTCCCTCAGCTTTATAAGCCACTTTCTGACCACAGCTATGAGCTTAGCTTTGTCTCTCTGCCTTCTGTCCATTGCGTAGGTCAGGGACAGGGGGCGGTCTAGGAGGAGGACTGCTGGCCTAGTGCCCTCCACCTGCTCAGCTGCCTTGACTGCCATGGAGAACTCGCCTTCGTAGGCCCAGGCGTCTCTGTCAGCCCAGTTCATCAGCCTAAGCTCACCGCCCCTCTGGAGGAAGAGCTCCTCCCCAACCTTCAGCTCGCACTCTGACCCCTCGAAGCAGGATGTCCCCTCTCTATTGTAGTAGGCTGCGTAGTAGCCTTTGTTAAGGACAGCCATCAGGGGGAGTATGTGGTGGTCTGGTGTTATCATCCCTGAGTCTGTTGCAATAACTGTCGTGTCTTCTAGAGCCTCTAGCGCCCATGTCTCACCTGCATTGAACTCTCCTATCCTGAAGCTGGGTGGGATCGATGACGCCCCCCACTCGCTGGTTGGGAGAGCTAGGTCTCCTAGTATAGCTAAGCAGCTTCTGTCTCCTGTCAGCAGAGAGCGGACTTCCTCTTCGTCAGGTAGAGGGCTGCTGAGCAGCTTGAGCAGCTTGTCTAGGAGCTCAGGGTACTCCTCAGCCTCCCTCTTGAGTATGCCGAGCTTAGACTCAAGCTGCCTGAATACCTGGGAGAAGTCTAGCATGCCAGATATGCTCCATAGATCTAGCTTAAAAACAATGCTCTGCAGCTAGCATGCTCCCAGACAGGGCTTAGAGCAGAGGCAGCTACAGCATGCCACCCATGTAGCATGCTCAGCTGGTGGAGGCTGGTCAGGACGCCGGCTTCTGCTTCTGTATGCTGACCTCATGAGGTCAGCCTTTTTATATATTCATTGACCTATGTAGGTCGATGTATGAGAGCGAGTTCCTCCAGCTGGTTAAGGAGCAGTCTCCTTGGGTTAGCGACTGGAGGGCTATAGAGGGGGATGAGAAGGTAGCTGAGGCCTTGAGCAGGGAGCACAGGCTGCTGTATAGGCTTGAGTACACGGGTAACCTCCTGGTAGTTGGCCCTAGGAGGTCGGGTAAGACTACCTTGCTGAAGCTTCTCGCCTACGACCTCATAGTCAATAGGAGGGTTGACAGCAGGAGGGTTGTCTACGTCTCCTGTGAGCCTCTCTATGACCACAGGGACCTCATCGAGCTCTTCAGGCTTCTGGATAGAGAGGGGGTGAGGTTCATCTTCCTGGACGAGGTCACCTTCGTGGAGGGGTGGGAGAAGGCTGTGAAGTACTACCTGGACTCTAAGCTGAGGCTTGGGAAGGTGCTCTATGCTACAGGCTCCACCACCGCATTCCTGAAGAGGGAGCCTTTTCCAGGGAGGGATATAAGGGTTGCTCTCCACCTTCCAGTCGAGTTCAGGAGGTTTGTTGAGCTCTTTGCTGACAGCAGCGTGAAGAAGGCCTTAGACAACGAGAGCAAGCTCAGGTTCCACGTGGATGACCTCAACTACATGCTGCTCAAGTACCTCGAGTGCGGTGGTTTCCCTGAGCTCATGTACCAGCTTATGGAGGAGGGGAGGGTCAGGGCTAGCAGCATCGAAGCTCTGGGAGAGTGGATTGAGGGGGATGTAGCGAAGCTAGGCAGGAGCATCAGGCTGGCGCTCTGCCTGCTCCGAGGGGTTGTAGCCAGGTATGGGACTAGGGTCTCGCTCAGCTCTCTTGCGAAGGATTTTGAGCTAGGCTCCCACAAAGTGGCTAGAGAGTACCTTGAGCTCCTTGAGGAGATGCTTGTCCTGAGGCAGGTGCTTCAGGCAGATCCACCCAGGAGGCTCGTGGTACCGAGGAGAGAGAGGAAGGTCTACCTGACTGACCCAGCTCTCTATGGCATGTACCTCAGGAGGCTGCTCTACAGGAAGCTAGGTCAAGAGGACATCCCTAAGCTCATTGAGGGGGCTGTGGCAGAGTACCTGTTTAGGAGGTATGGCGAGGTGTACTATAGCTACCAGAGCGGCAGGGAGACAGACTTCACGCTACTAGACCACCCGACTGGCATAGAGGTCAAGTGGCAGGAGAGAATCTCAGAGAGAGACTTCAGCAACCCACACCTCTTCAAGAGGAGGATTCTCGTGTCAAGAAGCCAGCTCAAGCAAGAAGGGAGGGTTGAGATAGTCCCAGCATGCATGCTGCTATTGCGTGGGAGAGCACACACCTTATATCACATGGACTGGAGGGGGTGGAGATGAGCTTAACTGGCATAGCAGACCTACCTCTCCACGATGGCTGGGTCCCTAGGTGGCTCTTCTCTAGGATGGTGAAGCTGGCTAGAGCCCTGGTCTCAGCTGTGATCTCAGAGTATGGTGGAGAGGAGCTCGTATCGAGGCTTGCAGACCCATTCTGGTTCCAGGCCTTGGGTTGTGTGCTCGGCTTCGACTGGCACTCCTCTGGGCTCACCACGGTGGTCACCGCAGCCCTTAGAGAGGCTGTGAGCCCAACTGAGCACAGGGTGGCGGTCTGTGGGGGGAAGGGGAAAGCCAGCTTGAGAGCTCCATCTGAGATAGAGGAGGCCTGCAGGGAGATGAGGGTAGAGCACCTCACAGGTGAGCTCACTAGAGCCAGTAGGCTCGCTGCTAAAGTCGATAACGCATGCGTGCAAGACGGCTACCAGCTCTACCACCATGCCTTCGTGTTCACTGAAAGCGGCTTATGGGCTGTGGTGCAGCAGGGGATGAGCCCAGCTGACAGGACAGCTAGAAGATACCACTGGCTCTCAGCTAAGGTGAGGAGCTTCACAGATGAGCCTCATACAGCGATAGTAGCAGAGAGGGTCAGGAGTAGGGTGCTGGACATGACTGCCCATGAAAGCGAGGGCGCCAGGAAGGCCTCATTGGACCTGGTAAAGGAAGGCCCTAGGAGGCTAGCTAGGCTCATCGACGAGGCCGCTAAGGGGCAGAAGACCCTGCTGAGGTGGATCCCAGCTGGCAGCTCTGAGGTGAGCTACCTGAAGATGCCTTGGAGCATAAACTGGAGGGCGCTAGAGGAGGCCTACCAGCTTCAGCCTAGCAGGTATGAGGAGCTTGTGGAGATAAGGGGGGTTGGGCCGGCTACAGTCAGGGGGCTAGCTCTGATAGCTGAGCTCATCTACGGTGAGAGGGCAAGCTGGAGAGATCCAGCTAGGTTCAGCTTCGCATTCGGCGGGAAGGACGGGGTGCCCTTCCCAGTCGACAGGAAGGCTCTAGATGAGGCTATAGAGTTCCTTACTACAGCTCTTGAGAGAGCTGATGTCAGGGGCAGGGAGAAGCTGGATGCCTTGAAGAGGCTTAGGAGGCTAGCTGCTACTTATACGGTATGAGGCAGAGGAACTTCAGCGGCTTGTCTCCTGTGTTGATGATGCTGTGCGGCTCCCTAGGCGGTATGAAGGCGAAGCACCCTGGCTCCACCTCATGCTCTACATCTCCTATCCTGATGACTCCCTTGCCTTCTAGCACGTATATCTCATGCTCCCAGTCATGTGTGTGGTGTGGAGAGTACCCCTGGGGCTCTATCTCGAAGAGCCTCATGGCGAAGTTCTCTGCTCCATCCTCCTTCTTGATAAGCCACCTGACCTTCACGCCTCTAGCAGAGGGGTCCTCAAACACCTGCTCCTCGACCTGAGTGAAGTGAGCTACCTTAGCAGGCAAGGCACCACCCTGAAGCTAATGTGCTTAAATCATTTACCTCAGTGCAGGGTAGGGAAGGCCCTCTCGAGCACTAGAGCATTCAAGTGGGCTAAAAGGTTTTTAAGAAACTAGGCGGATGGCACTAGGGGTTTGTTGGCAGTCCCCTTAGGAGAGCTTGAGGAGAAGCTTGCTATCGCTAAGGAGGAGATGGGGAAGGCACCGAATATCGTCTACAGCCTCCTGAAGGAGGCTGTAAACCTGGTGTTCCAGGCTGTAAACGACGTGAAGGCAGCTAGAGAGGGAGGGCGCCTCCTCCCGATCAGGATGGCCTGCGCCAACGCGTGGCTCTCCGTATCTAAGGCTACGGACGCCCTGCTCGCAGCATACGGGCTTGGGGTGCCGAAGACCTCCAAGGAGAGGATGGAGAGGCTCTGGAGCCTAGCTGAGAGCAACCACACCATCGAGGTCTTCAACCTCCCAGAGAGGTTTGCTGCTCTGGAGAAGATCCTCATGCTGGATGGCTTCTATGACGGGGTTCTCAGCTATAGGGTCGTGAAGAAGCAGATAGGCAAGTCGATAAGGTACATATCTGACGTGGTGATGCTCATACTGGGCTCAGCTAAAAGCAAGAGTGAAGGTCAGTAATCGGCAAACTCATCACCAGTCAGGTGTCCCAGTCTTCATCACCCAAGCAGCACATGGATTGGTGTTATTAAAGTTAACCTCTGAGCTCGCCTCCCATAGCACTGGCAGCTGCCCCAGCAAGAGAGCTCTCATCCACCACACTGGCCCCTAGGACTGGGCTCCTAGGGTGGCTCGCTGGCAGCGTCAAAGGAGCCCCTACGCTCTCCAGCAGCTGGTGTGCATGTTGCACCCATCAGTTTGCGGGTGGCAGTCTACAGGGAGAATGGCTTAAGTAGCTTCAGCTGTGAGGCTCTGATGCCTGGGATAAGCTTCTTCTTCGAGCCTAAGAGCGTAGCTGTGATAGGAGCTTCGAACAAGGAGGGGAAGTTCGGGTACTATCTGCTGAGAAACCTGCTGACACTGGGCTATAAGGGCAGAGTTTATGCTGTGAACGTGAAGGGAGGCTGTGTCCAGGGGCTTAAGGCCTATAGGAGCATACTTGAGGTACCAGATGAAGTCGATGTAGCTATCGTGGTCGTGCCAGCTGATAGGGTGCCTCAGGTTGCTAGGGAGTGTGCTGAGAAGGGGGTCAGGGGGCTTGTTGTGGTCAGCTCAGGCTTCAAGGAGGCTGGAGAGGAGGGGAAGAGGCTTGAGAGAAAGCTTGTTGAGGTAGCTAGGAAGGCGGGGATGAGGGTCATAGGCCCTAACACGACTGGGATACTCAACACGTCGAACATGTTCACCACCAGCTTTGTCCCGCTAGAAGGCCTCAGGAGGGGAGGGCTTTCGTTCATAGCTCAGACTGGGCTGTTCGCTGGCGCGACGCTGAGCTGGATGCTTACCACTCAGCCCTTTGGTGTAGCTAAGGTCTGTGGGCTTGGGAACAAGTGTGATGTGTCGGAGTGGGAGGCCCTAGAGTACCTCGGAGAGGATGAGGAGACCAAGGTGATAGCAGCCTACCTTGAGAGCGTCTCAGATGGCAGGAGGTTCCTCGAGGCTGCTAGGAAGGCCACTGCTAGGAAGCCTGTGATAGTCTTGAAGGCAGGTAGGACTGAAGCTGGAGCTAGGGCTGCTCTAACCCATACGGGGTCGCTAGCTGGAGACGACAGGGTGTTCTCAGCAGCCTGCAGGCAGGCTGGAGTGGTCAGAGCGAGCTCTATGGGGGAGATGTTCAGCATAGCTAAGGGCTTCCTCATGCAGCCCCTCCCAGAGGGGCCTAGGGTGGCTGTAGTGAGCATGACTGGCGCAGGGGGAGTCCTAGCCTCTGATGCAGTCTCCACTGCAGGCCTCGAGGTAGCTGAGCTCTCAGAGGAGACTAGGAGGAGGATTGGGAGGGTGATGCCCAGCTGGGCTAGGGTAGGCTTGTTCGTGGACATTGAGCCCCTCTACGAGGCTGTTGGCGCTGAGTGCTATGAGGTGGCTCTAAGGGAGGTCCTCCAAGACCCTGGTGTAGACGCGTGCATGGTGATCTTGCTCTGCATGGGAGGGTGGACTATGCCTCTGATAGAGGAGAGGAGGCTGAGGAGGAGCTTCCTGGAGCCGCCTAGGGAGTCTGGGAAGCCCATTGTGGTGTACGTGCATGGGGACAAGGAGAGCTCTGAGCTGGCTGCATCAAGGCTGGAGTCTATGGGGGTACCTGCGTATGGCAGCATAGAGGAGTGCACTAGGGTGCTCGAGGCCATGTACTTCTACTCTAGGTACCTGAGGAGGCACAAGCTGTGAGGTAGTGTACCTCTGGGCCCCACTCGGGTTGTAGAGGAGGTCTATGGCTTCAGCTATGGCTGCAGCCAGCTTGGGTGTGGGCTCACCTAGCTCCACTCCAGGGCACCTTGGGTCCAAGTAGACGTAGAAGACCCCGTGCCTCGAGTGGAAGGCTGCCTCCTGCCTCCTCCCGTACTTCGGCTTCTCCAGGGGCTTGATTGGCCAGAGCTTGCATGCCAGAGGCTTGAAGCCTTGTATGCCGCAGAGCCACATGCCACCTAGCTTGTACTGCAGGATGCACCTTCCATCAGGCTTCTTCCTCAGGTATGGCCTCCCTAGCCTGATTTCTATGGGCCATGAGCCGAGCAGCTTGAGCACCTTCACGTACTCTGATGGCGTCAGCGGCACCTGGAAGTGCCTACAGCACTCTCCGCAGCCAGTGCACGCCCAGGACCTGACCCTCCTCCAGGGGACTGGCTTAGCTGGCTGGGAGAAGGGGTTAGGCCAGCTCATAGCCAGCCCTAGACGTAGGCTATCTTAGCCAGCTCCTGCAGAGCTCTCAGCCTCTTCACTATGTTCGGGTGGGTTGAGAAGAGCTCAGCTATCCTGTCTGCTGTAGTTATCCTCTTGGACAGGATCTGCCTGACTAGCTCCTGGTCTCTCATGTACCTCCTCAGGTAGGCTAGGTCTCTGTCTGCTGTATCTGGGTCGCTTATGAACAGGGCCTTGAAGCTCCCTACCCTAGCTCCCTCTGAAGCCAGGTGGGGCCTGAGCCTCCCTGTGAAGGCCACTATCTTAGCTAGAGCCTCCATGAGCTTCCTCGCGCCATCTGGGACGTTCTCTGCGCTGAACCTGTCAGCATAGTACTCTCTGAGCCTGCTTAGGTGTAGGACTAGCATGGTTAGAACCCAGTAGACTGCCATGAAGAGGAAGCCCAGCAGAGCAGCTGAAGGCCCCTGCTCCTCCTCTCTCCCACCCCTGTACCATGAGGAGAGCATGAGGCTGTAGCCTATGTAGTAGAAGATCGCTGGGAGAACTGATGCAAACATCATCACCTGCACGTCTCTGTGCTTTATGTGCCCTAGCTCGTGGCCTATCACAGCCTCAACCTCCTCTTCCTCCAGGGTGCTCAGCAAGGCCTCTGTGACAGCGACCCTCGTCCCAGCTATAGGAGAGCCGTAGGCGAACGCGTTTGGCACAGGGAGGCTTGCTATCATCACCCTAGGCATCTTGAGGCCTGTCCTGGAGCATATCCCCTCTACTATCCTGTAGAGCTGGGGGTAGCTCTCTCTAGGAGCCTCTCTCACACCGTACATCACGTCTATGATGTATGCCGCAACCAGCCACTGGATCAGGTTAAACCCCACCACGAACGTGATCAG
>QMWA01000054.1 GCA_003661385.1 Thermoproteota archaeon
AGTGAGGGCAGTATTCCACGCCAGTGGCCGCGAGGATGTAGATGCGCTAATGCTAGGAGAAGGCCGCCCATTCATAGTAGAAATCATACACCCCAAGAGGAGGAGATTAGATCTAAGGAAGCTTGAGGTGGAAATAAATAGGAGGGCTGGAGGGTTAATAGAGGTTAAAGACCTCTCTCTTGTCCCACCTAACTCAGTAAGGCGTATGAAGCAGGCTGAAGCCAAAGCTCCCAAGGTCTATAGGGTTGTAGTACGCTCTGAAGACAAGCCGCTTACAGAAGAGGATGTCAAGAAAGCTGAAGTAGAGCTATCTAATAAGATCATACACCAATGGACCCCTAAGAGAGTCCTACATAGAAGAGCGAATAAGCTCAGGCGTAGAAGAGTATACAGCTGTAAAGGCACTCTCTTAAGCAGCAGAAGGATGCTACTGTGGATTAAATGCGAGGGAGGCCTCTACATAAGAGAGCTCATCTCTGGAGATGATGGTAGGACGCTTCCATCACTGTCCTCGCTGCTATCTAAAAAAGTTATATGTGAGCTCTTAGATGTAGCTGGTGTAGAGTGAGGTGTGATGCTTGGTCAAACCATCTAAGGGATATAGGAGAAGGACTAGAAGCCTCCTCCGAAAGCACCCTAGAGAGAGGGGTATGCCTCCTCCATCTGTCATGTTAAGGAAGCCTGGTATAGGGGAAAAAGTTGTGATTAAGATAAATCCTGCAGTCCATGGAGGGATGCCCCACTACAGGTATCATGGGAAGGTAGCTGTTGTAGCCGGGTACAGAGGCAAGGCTCTCATCCTGAAAACCAAATTGGGGGACAAGGAGAAGATTCTCTTCGTTAGGCCAGAGCATATCTCTCTCATGAAGTAGGTGTAGCCCATTGGAGGAGGTTAAAGGTAGCAGAAGGCCTATTTCTCTTCCAGAAGCGAAGGAGATACTTGATAGGGTATGGAGTACGAGAGAAGAGGAGGATCTTGAAATAACCCAAAGGAGCATAAGAGACTACGTCCGGAGGTTCTCTAAAATAAATGCAGATAAAGCTAGAAAGCTGGTGAAGTTCCTAGTTGAGGAAGTGGGGATATCAGAGAAGCATGCAATACAGCTTGTGAACATAGTACCCCTCACTAGAGACGAGATAAGGGTATTTCTCTTCAAAGACTACCCTCTTCTCACAGGAGAAAAGTACGATGAGATCCTAAGGGCGCTGAAGGCTGCTATAGAAGCCAGCTGACCAGGTGGTGCCCCCTTTTGAGGAGATCCCCTGACAGGAAGAGAGCATACTTCGAGGACTACTCCATAATACTGGATATACTTGGGAGTAGGCTGAGGCGTAGAGCCCAAGCTATCGGGGAAAAGTACTTTACGCTCCTAGAACTCGCCCTGGTACCTGGGATAAAAGTCGAAGTCGGCAGAAGGGTCTACATAGGTATAAACAAGGACATGAGGCTTGAAGTAGAGCGTGTAATACGGACCATTAGATATGAGGACTTAACCTTCTCTGCAAAATCAGAGCTTCCATCCGTAGTCAGAAGGATAGTTGAGTCAAATGAGAGGAGGTTTGTTGAGTTTTTCAATGGAAGTGGCCCCATTACAATAAAACTGCACCAGCTCGAGCTTCTCCCCAACATAGGGAAGAAGACGATGTGGAAAATACTGGAAGAGCGTAGAGTCAAGCCGTTTACAAGCTTTAAAGACATAGAAGAGAGGGTTGGCATAAGAGATCCGTGCGGTAAGGTTGTAGAGAGGATTCTAGAAGAGCTTAGGGGCGGGTCAGACCCGTATAAGCTGTTTGTCTCCTCTAGAGCAATAATTCTAAGAATTACTCAAGAAGGTACTTAGACTTCTTTTTAACAGGCCTCCTTCTCGGCCGTGTTTCTTCCACAGCTTGGGAAGGCTCTTCAGCTCCCTTGCTCTTGCTGGCAAGCTTCTCTCTGAACCCTCTTATACTAATCACATTTAATATGGTAGACCCGCAGTGTGGGCAGGCTTTATGCCCATTCTCGGTCTCAACAAGCTCGTCTCCAGAGACGATAGATCCACATCTCCTACACTTCCTATAGTCACCCAATTCCAGCCCCAAAAAGCAGCTTCAGGTAACCTTTAAGAGTTAATCCTTTAGACAACTCAAGAGCTTATAGCCGTGGGGAGTATATGGCAAAGTACCTAGTGGACCGGTCGGTTCTAGAGAGAGCTAAGCTTCGAACAGCGTTTGAACGTGGGGTGCTAGAAAGCCCAGCTGAGCTCGTTATATCAAGCTTCATGGTAGAAGAGCTGGAGCATCAGGCTAAGGAGGGAGATTTCTTTGCTAAAGCAGCTTTATCAGAGCTTGAAAGCATCCCCCTTCTCATCGAGAAGAAGGCTGTGACAAGGCTGTCTGTAATCCCAGTGAAGCTTGACGCTGCTTCTCTCAGAAAGCTAGCTGACACAACTCCTGACCTTATAGTGCTCACAGCAGACAAGATAAGATCCCAAGTTCTCAAGTCACTTGGAGTTCCTCACAAGTACCTGCCTCCAGAAGCAGACTTAGATGAGTTTTTTACCCTATTCAAGGGAGGTACGCTGAGCATCCATCTAAAAGAAGGGGTCCCCCCGACAGCTAAGGTTGGAAGACCTGGTAGGATAAAGCTCATAGCTCTATCAGAGGCTCCAGTGCCCAGAGAGTGGCTCTTGTCGATAGCTCATGCTCTCCTAGAGAAAGCTGGAGAGGATCCAGACTGCATGCTAGAGGTATCAAAGAGGAATGCATACGTCATACAGTACGGGAGCTACCGCATAGCCATAGCCTTTCCTCCATTCTCCGATGGAATAGAGATAACTGCTGTGAAGCCCATAGCTAAAGTCACATTAGAGGACTACAAGCTCTCTTCCAAGCTGAAGAAGAGGCTAGCTGAGAAATCTGAGGGGGTGCTTGTTGCAGGCCCGCCTGGAGCAGGCAAAACGACATTCACTAGTGCGCTAGCGGACTTCTATAGAGATTCTGGGAAAGTAGTCAAGACCCTAGAGTCTCCAAGAGATCTACAGGTAGGACCGGAAATAACCCAGTACGGTAAGATAAATGGCTCTTTCAAGGAATCCTGCGAGGTGCTTCTTCTAGTGAGGCCCGATGTAGTCTGTTTCGATGAGATGCGGTCAGACGACGACTTCGATGTATACAGGGACATGAGGCTAGCTGGAATAGGCATGATAGGAGTAGTCCACTGTGGGTCCCCGATAGAAGCTATAGAGAGGTTCATTGGAAGAGTAGAGCTTGGCATGATACCCCATGTAGTAGATACAGTGATCTTCATCAGAGATGGGGCTATAGAAAAGGTATATGATCTCTCCCTGGTAGTTAAGCTTCCAACAGGCCTAAGGGACAAGGCGCTCGCTAGGCCGGTTGTACTAGTCCGAGACTTTGAGACTGGAAACGTGGAGTATGAAATCTACAGCTTCGCTGAGGAAGTCATTGTAATGCCGGTAGCAAAGCCAGCTACAGGCGTGCACTACAGGGTAACCCTCAGGAGGAACTCTGTCGTGATAAACCTTGGAGGAGAGCATGCTAATGCAGAAGTTTCATTCTATGCCCGCGGGAGGCTCATAGGATCAGCTATAGCCGATGAAAACGGTAGAATAGTGCTAGCCAGGAAAAGCGGCCTAGGAAAGAGGGTCATCCAGGCGTACAAACAGGGAGTTTTAGAGGTCTTACCTGAGTCGTAGTTTCCCCTTAGCATCCCTCTGCTCTCTCAACCATATTTCCCTCACCCTGCTAGCCCCATTTATCTCCATCATGAATTCCATGACAGCCTTAGGGACAAGCTTCACCCAGCTGTTGTCTCCAGAAGCCATTAAAGCTCTGATCCTCGTAGCTGAGTAGACCTCTCTGCGATAGAATGGTATGGGCTTAACTACGATCCCCACTGCCTCAAGCTCTCTACGGGTCCAGTCATCATTAGAGTACACAACATCAAACTTAGGGCACCGCTCAAGAACTATCCTAGCCCAGTCAGGCTGATCGGGTGTGCTATCAGGGATAGGCACCAGAGCGACTCTGCCTAGCTCTACTCCCTCAGCTCTGAGAGCCCTAACCAACATCTCCATCCTCTCCGAAGCCGAAAAAGGATTTCTCCAAGTCCAAGAGTACTGCGAGCTTCCTATGCCAATTATCATATAGCTACACTGTCTCATCACATACTTAAGGGCATGAATATGCCCCAGGTGAAGTGGCTGGAACCTTCCAATGACCAGTGCATGCACTCTTATCCCCTCCTGCCTCCAGCTCTAACAGGGATCAGAGATGCTCGTGGAAATAGATGGGAGCATATATGAAGGTGGTGGAGCAATCTTCAGGAACTCACTAGCCCTATCTGCTGCAACCCAGAGGCCAGTCAAGGTATTTAGAATTAGGGCAAAGAGGTCTAAACCAGGGCTGAGGCCACAGCACCTCATGGTAGCTAAGGCCCTGACCAGGATGACTTTAGGGAAGGCTACAGGCTTAGCGATAGGCTCTCAGGAGGTGATCTTCTACCCGCAGAGAGTACTTGGAGGGTCCTATGTGCTAGACATCGGTACTGCAGGGTCAATAACTCTACTCCTCCAAGCTATCCTCCCTGCAGCAGTCTTTGCCTCGTCAAAAGTCAAGCTAAAGGTCATAGGGGGCACCGATGTCCCAATGGCTCCGCCAGTAGACTACTTCCATCATGTGTTTCTTCCAGCTCTCAGAGACATGGGTGTTATCGTCCACCTTAAGCTGCTACGTAGAGGACACTACCCCAAAGGAGGAGGGATCTGTGAAGTGGAGGTTGATCCTGTAAATGTGCTTGCCCCGATTCTGAGGCTAGAGAGAGGAGAAATAACCAGAGTGTCTGGGGTGGCTCATGCAGTCAGGCTGCCTAAGCATGTGGTGGAGAGAATCGCCTCCTCAGCAGAAGACGCCCTCAGAAGGCATGGTATAGAGGGTGTGGAGATCAAAAGAGATTACAGACCTAACAGAGGGCATCTAGGCCCTGGAGCTGGAATAGTACTCTGGGCGATAGATGACTTAGGTAACGTGCTTGGCGCAGATGCTCTAGGTAAGAGGGGGAAGCCCAGCGAGCAGGTAGGCAGGGAAGCTGCTGAGAAGCTCATCAAGGAAATCCAGTCAGGCTGCCCAGTCGACCGCCATCTCGGAGACATGCTGATCCCTTACATGGCGATGGCATCTGGCCGCTCAGAGATAAGAGTATCCTGCCTAACCCTACATACTCTATCAAACATCGCTGTCGCAGAGAAGATACTCGGAGTGAGCTTTTCTATAAGCGGAAGAGAGGGAGCGCCTGCTACAATAGCTGTAGAGGGGGCTGCCATCAGAAGAAGCTAGCTCCAATTCTCTCCACCATCATTAGAGCTAGCTTGATCTCGCTGCCTCCATCCCTAGTTTCTATGCTTCCATGTCCAGGGAGAAGCACTCTGACATCTAGTGATGCAAGACGCCTTACTGAGGCTAAAAGCCTGCTAAAGCTTCCGCCTGGAAAGTCTACCCTCCCAACTCCTCCTCCAGTAAATACGGTATCTCCGCTTATCAAGATCCTATGTTCCCTGTCATACAAGCATATGGATCCCGGTGTATGTCCTGGCGTCTCCAGGACTGTAAACCTGTAGCTCCCCGCCTCTATGACACTGCCCTCCTTGACGAATCTATCAATGTTGATCCTGTACTCTCTTATGCCAAAGAACCTATGGAGTATCCTGCTTTCATCACCTTTTACAAGAGCCTCCCCATCTTCCCTGCTAGCAACCGTATAGCACTCTATTCTCTTAGAGAGGAGCTTAAAGCCTCCAGTATGGTCAAAGTGAGCATGTGTAAACACGACAACAGCCTCCTTGCCTGCGAGAAGCTCTGTAATCCTATTTGTAACCTCACTGAGTCCTGTATCAACGATGACAGGAGGCTCTGACATTATAACATAGCTGTTGGAGCTCAAGCCATAGCTAACTACAGCATAGAGCTTAGGAAGCACTTCAGCTACTCTTATCAACCTAACCACTAATACGCTAGCATAGTAGAACCTTTAAATTGGTTCAACCTAGCTTCCACTAGTGACCCCAGCCATGGAGTGGATTGAGAGAAGGAAGCTCCTAGCATTTGGAGAGGACTATGGGACATCATACTTCAAGTTCGGCCCAGCTACTCTGGGCAACAAGCCAGATATGTTTGAGAACAGAGGCTACTTCTATACGCCAACTAGAGTAGAGCAAGCCCTAGGAGCTCCAGCCACCAGAGTAATAGTGGGGCCAGATCTAGCTCAGTACCTTCAATCGACAAGTGACCTCTCAAAGCTATACTACCCGATGAGACATGGGACAATTAGCAAGGACGATGAGAAGGGGTGGACCATAGTAAAGGAGATAACGAGGTATGCGCTAAACAAGTACGCTCCAAAGCCAGGCGACCCCCAGTACCCCGGCTTCAAGGGCTTCTGGGTGGCAGCAGCGATAGCCGCCAACTCCCCTAACTCGATGTATGAGAGGCTCATAGAAATACATCGAGAGCTAAACGAGGAATCTGACCGCCCCCTGGTACAGGCGCTCACAATAATACCCCAGCCTCTCGCTGTAGCCATCTCCCAGAAGCAAATACACTGCATAGTCATAGAATCAGGCCACGGAAACACCCAGATAACACCGATAAGCCGGGGGATAATATACGGCGCGATGATACCCCTAAACAGAGGAGGACAAGATGCAGATAACATGGCGAGGCAGCTACTCCGGGACTTGGGGTACCAGGACATAGCTAGAGAGGAAAAGATAGTCACAGAGTTCAAGGAGGCTGTAGGTTTAATCCCCTTGGACCTAAATAGAGCTGTATCAGAGGCAAAGAGAGATCCAAGAAGGTTTAAAGCCGTATTTCAGATCCCGGAAGCTGGAATACGCATAGAACTGGAGAAGGAGAGCTGGCAGAGGTTCCTCATAGGAGAGTACGTGTTTAACCCCTCTCACCCAGAGTTTGAGTCATACTACAGCAGAGGTTTCCACAGGCCTTTAGACACCCCCTTGCCATGGGGGACGATACCTGGAGATGCCAGCTTAGCTCAGGTCATAAGAGAGTCACTGAACAAGTGTGCGATAGAAGTCAGACGCTATGTGACAAGCATGTTGATCCTCTCAGGAGGGAACTTCTCCTGGAGAGCCCCCCCAGAGCTCAGTGGCTATGCTGTAGATGCGCCAACAAAGATCAAGTATGAGCTGAAGAAGGAGAACATTGATGTTCCAAGGGTCATGATGGCTAGTGACCCACAGTACTCTGTCTGGAGAGGATGCATATTCTATGCTACATTCCTAAAGCCTGAGATAGAGTGGGACTCTAAGTCTAGGGAAGGCTGGGTCCTCTTTATAAGGGAGTAAGTAGCTTAAGACATTAATATCTAGATAGAGGTGGGCAGGAGAGGGATACCTATGAGCTTAGACCCAATATCCCTCTCAGGCTGGGTGCTAGCTGGCATACTGGCAGCTGATAGGATACGAATCTACTTGAGTGGGAAAAGTGAGCTCACTGAAGAAGATCTTGAGATTATGCTTAGAGAAATACAAGCTATCAAGAGGATGATAGAAGAGGCTGAGAGATCATCCCACCCAGAGGAGTTCGATGTATTTAGGAGGTTTTAGGTGAGTGCTTGCTTACCATAGCTGTCATCTCAGGTAAGGGTGGAACTGGGAAGACTACGATAACAGCTAGCTTAGGCTACATCCTTGCATCAGAGTACAAGAAGAAAGTCTGCTTAATAGACGCTGATGTAGGCTTATCATGCTTAACAAGACTCTTCAAGGTGAGCTACACGCTAACATTAAGAGATGCTCTCAAGGATCCTGCTATCAAACTAGCTCACATAATGAGACCAGCACTCTCACTCCAAAACCTGCTTATAGTTCCCTCTGGAACAGCCTTACATGACTTAGTTGCCAGTAATCCGAAGATTCTCGTGAGCAAGTTATTAGAAGTTTCTCAAAGTGGCGTTGATGTAACTCTAATAGATGCACCTGCTGGAATAAGCAGCGTAGTCATAGCCTCAATGGTAGCTTCCGACAAGTACATGCTGGTAGAGGAGCTAAACCCTTGGGGTATTGACGCAGCACTTAAGCTGAAATCGCTTGCTGAGAGGCTCCAAAAGCCATCTATAGGATTAGTGCTAAATGATGTAGTAGGGTGGAAGGGCACAGTCCGTAGAGCTATCCGAAGTATAGAAGAGATTGTGGGAATACGCGTGCTAGGTGTAGTCCCTAATGACAAGGTAGTCAGGAAGGCTACGATGAGGCTTGAAGTTCTGGCTGAAAAATACCCAAAGTCCAAGGCTACTAAGGCAATAAGGGAAGTAGCTAAGAAGGTAGCTGAGCTCGTCAGCTAGCCTATAAGCTCCTTCACCTCAGCTAAAAACCTCTCTACCTTCTCCTCATGCCTCTTAATTACACTCTTTACCTTCAGGTAGATTTCTCTCGGTATTTTTTGCTGCATATACAAGTCCTCTATCTTCCTGTCTAACTCCATAAGCTCAGCTCCTATCTTCCCATAGAACTCGACGACACGTGTCTTTCCTCTCCTACCCATACTAATTCACCACTACTTACTTATCTTAAGATGAGCTACTTGGTTCTTCATAGATTTTTTCCTTGATTTTTGCTAGTATACTATTCTTATCAACATAATACTTCCTAATGACCTTAGTAACACTCTCATAATCTCTTATATCATTTTTCACAAGCCACTCTAGTACAAGCCGCCTATTCTCTATCTCCTCTAAGCTTTTCTCAAGAGGTATCCCCTTTTCTTCCTCTATTTTCTCCAGGTAGTAGCTTCTCCCGGTAAAGACAAGCCTGTCTGCGATGGGATCCCTGTAAAACACTTTATTGACAAGTAGCTCCTTAGTAATGGGATCCACGTCAACTATCTCCTGTATAACCTTCACCCTCCTACCAATCTTCCCATTTGGTAGCCTTAAGTTGCTTTGGAATATGATTAGGTTTAGCAGCTTAAGCATAATTCTAGGGATGTTTATAGGCTCTCCCTCAAGCCTATGTATGACGTCCTCTACGGAGTCCGCGTGGAGAGTCGACATCCCCATGTGCCCACTTGCCATCGCTTGGAATAGGGTATAGGCTTCCCTTCCTCTTATCTCTCCTATAACAAGGAAGTCAGGCCTCTGCCTCAATGCCGCTTTAAGTAGATCAAACATGTCTATCTCTCCAATCCTCTTATCTCCCATATATGCCCCGTAGCCTGATCTAGTGACGGACGAGATCCAGTTCTTGTGTGGTATCCTTATTTCTGGTGTCTCTTCTATTGTGACGATTTTAGCATCTGGGTGAGCGAACATGAGTAGGCAGTTCAGCGTTGTAGTCTTCCCTGCAGCTGTACTCCCGCACACAAGGACGCTCACCTTGTTCTCCATCGCATACCAGAGGAAAGCCATGGATTTCGTGTCAAAGGTCCCATACTTGATTAGGTCTATTGGAGTGAGGGGTCTAGCTGTGAATTTTCTTATCGTAAACGTACCCCCATGTCTTGTTACCTCTCTACCATAAGTAGCCTGCACACGGCTTCCATCAGGAAGCCTTCCATCCAGAATAGGCTCTGCTACCGATATATGCTTCCCAC
>QMWA01000055.1 GCA_003661385.1 Thermoproteota archaeon
GCCCCCTGTACCTCTCTATGCTAGGCCTCTCAGCGGCACACATTCTAGTACCTGGGAGAGGTGTGAGCGCAAAGAGCCCCACCCTACAGCCCATCGACACAAGCACTGTAGCAGTGCTTGTAAGCTCGAGGTCGCTTTCCCCTAAGCCAGCTATCAGATGGCATGAGACATGCCCCCTACCAAACACACTGAGAGCTTCTCGGATAGTTCTCCAAACACCGCTCCAGGTTAAGCCCCTCTTGACTCTCATGAAGACCTTGGGTGAAGCAGCGTCAAGCCCTATGCCCACCCTCTCAGCACCAGCGTCTTTGAGCCTCTGCAGCACCCTTCTCGAGACCGACGTGATCGCCACGGAGACTGGCTTGCCAGCCTCCTTTAAAGCCACCAGAAGGCGAGCTAGGCTTCTCGTATAGCCTGGGTAGGGGACTGTTTGGATACATACCCTGAGCACACTGCTCTTCTTCAGAGCCTGCCTGACCTCATCTACAGGGTACTCTGGCCAGATCACCCTGGACAGCATGTCTGGCCTGGATGAGCTGCTCTTAGCTTGAGAACAGAACGCGCAGTCATAGATGCACCTCCCTCTGGACAGCATGAGGTATGCTGTAGTAGGTGGGGCAAGAGAGCTTACTCTAGCTAGCCTCAGTACTCCAGCTGTCCCTATCGAGACCCTGACCTCAGCAAGCTCTCTAGCAGCAGAGATGCCTCCCTCACCTCCGAGGCCAGCTTCTTCGGCAGAGTGACTCCCCTCTGCCCCTGGTACTCCCCTGAATACATCCTTTCAACAGAGTTAAGGCACTTCGAGAAGACTACATGAAGAAACCTGATACCCCTATAGACCCTGATAGGGTAAGGCTTCGACCAGAGCACCTCAATCGTGAGCTCACCGCGGAAGCCAGCATCAACATACGTAGTAGGCGCTATGAAGCCTAGCCTAGCGAAGGTAGATCTGAGGCCACATATCGCCATGAGGTCATTTGGGAGCTCAACGTACTCCTCAGTATGCAGCAAGACAGACGTGTAGGGTGGGATCTCATACCCGCTCTCTGGGATCTCCTCTATCCTGTAGAAGTCAGCTGGATCGTCTTTCCCGATGTCCAGCGGCCGCCCCGGATCTCTTGGGACAGCTATCTGAGCACCAATATGCAGATCAACACCGTTCTGCTGTATAGTATCTCTTAGCAGAGGCTTTATGACGAGCCTGCCTTCACTCAGGTAGCTTCTCAGGTCAAAGTCTGAGAGGATCAAGTAGAGCCCCCCATAGCCTAGGTGCACAGCTTTAAAACCTCACCTGCTGGATGAAGCTGGTGGCATCTTGGAGGCTATAGTAGATAGCAGAGAGCCGCCATGGATTGCTGAGCTCCTGAGAAGGATCTGCAAGGCAGTGGACACCAGGCTGCTTCCAGTTGGAGACATCATAGTTCACAGAGATAGATGTGGAGTGCTGGTGGAGAGGAAGACTGTGAAAGACTTCTTTGGGTCAGTGTGGAGTGGGAGGCTCTGGGAGCAGATGGCGAAGCTGGCTTCAGCAGACGAGGTAGCTGGTGTGAGCATTGTTAGGAAGATCCTGCTGGTGGAGGGCTCCTTCACCCAGCAGGCATACATGCTCGATGAGCCAAGGAAGAAGCTTGCTAGCATATCTGGAGCGCTCATGGAGTGCCAGTTCAAGTACAGGATTCCAGTGATTCAGGTGGATTCAGCTGTGATGCTGGAGGAGTTCATCAGGGTGCTGGTTTCCAGAGAGGAGGTCGGTAAGAACGAGGGGGAGCCTGAGGAGAGGTGGTTCAGGCCAATCAGGCCTACTAAGGTCCCAGAGAGGGACGTGAAGGTCTATGTGCTTTCATCGATACCCTTCGTCGGGAGAAAGCTCGCTACCGAGCTGCTTAAGGAGTTTGGGACGATAGCTAGGATAGCTAATGCAAGCAGACACGAGCTCATGAGAGTGCCTGGGATAGGAGAGAAGCTGGCAACAAGGATATATAGGGTGTTCCACTAGGAGCTCCGTGCAAGCGAGCAGGCTCAAGGCACATGAGCAGCATGCACAGCCTAGGTTTAAGCTGCGCCGCCACGTAGAGGGCAAGAGCAGTATACGTGGAGAGCGCTCGGCTTCTAGGCAGAAGCACATGGACTCTGCTGCTGAAAGGCGTATCTAAGCCGAGCTCACTCCAAGACTTTTAAGTGCACGAGAGCCCCGGGTGGGCGCTGGGGGTAGCTTGAGCTACAACAGAGTTACTCCAGAGGTTATTGAGGAGCTAAAGAGCATAGTTGGGGCTGAGCACGTGTCTGATAAGCCAGCAGTCCTAGCAGCCTACTTGTCGAGGAGCATAATGGGTATAGAGGCCGTTAAGCCAGATGTCGTCGTCAGGCCAAAGTACGTAGAGGAGGTCAGGAAGGTACTTATGCTAGCTAACGAGTACAGGATTCCAGTCACACCCATGGCAGGAGGGCTGTCAGGAGGCTTCGCACTACCTCTGATAAAGCCAGCGGGGATACTGCTCGACCTCTCTAGGATGAACAGGATACTGAAGGTTGACCCTGATGCGAGGTACATGGTGGTTGAGCCAGGGGTGAGGAACGGGCCGCTGTGGGCCTACTTCAGGAAGAACTACCCAGAGTACGCGCCTCCGATCCCAGATGGCGCCCCGCCTGCAGCAACAGTTGTAGGAGACGCCTTGGAGAGGGGGTTCACTATAGTCACGAACAAGGCTGGGCCTGCAGCAGACCTGGTACTGGGCTTAGAGGTCGTCTTGCCCACAGGAGAAGTCGTTAGAACTGGCTCGTGGGCTCTACCAGGAGCACAGCCGTTTTACAAGTGGGGGCTTGGGCCAGACTTCACTGGGATATTCCTTGGCGCCCAGGGGACGATGGGGGTTGTCACAAAGCTTGCAGTCAAGATATTCCCTCACTCAGAGCACAAGGACATACTGGCTTTCGGCTTTGAGAACCCACAGGACATGATAAAGGCCACTATGATGGTCCTGAAGCAGGAGGTCGGTGTCATGGTGCAGGGAGGGAACTGGTGGCTTGTGCCAACCAGGCTAGCTGAAGAAAACCCGAAGCTAGCAGACTACCAGTACTGGGCTAAGCTAGGTGTCCCGCTGTGGTTCATGAACTTTGAGCTGTGGGGGAGAGACGAGGAGGACCTTGAGTACCAGAGGAGGGTTGTTAGGCGAGAAATGGAGAAGGCTGCTCAGGCAGGGATCAAGGTCAGGGAGTGGAAGCTCCACCCAAGGCAGAAGAAGAGCAGGCTAAAGAAGCCGAACAAGATAGCTATACCATACGCAAAGTGGAGAGGAGCCTTCCTCTTCATAACATGGTACACGCCGTGGATGGAGGCAGGGGACTTCGCTGAGATATGCGTCAAGAAAATGGAGGAATATGGGTTCCCACCTGTCTTCTGGGTTGCCTCCATAGAGCATGGCAGGGAGGCGATATGCATGCCGATAGTGTGCTATGACCCAACTAGCCCGGATGAAATCGAGAGACTCAGGGAGTTCAACAGAGATACAACAGAGATGTTCATTGAGAGAGGCTGGATAAACTACAGGCCAGACCCCTACGTTCACGCTCCACTGATGTACTCTAGGGCAACAGCCTACTATAGCATGCTGAAGAAGCTCAAGAAGGTATTCGACCCCAATGGTATAATGCACCCAGGCAGGCTGTGCCTGCCATAGAGGTGGGAGTATGGAGGTCGAAAAGTACAAGAAGGAGATCTACAAGTGCATCCACTGTAAGACGTGTAGATTCGCTTACTCTGATGAGCCTGACAAGGCGGGCTATGGAGACTACACTGGGATAATCCACGGGTGCTTAGCTGGAACCTACAACCTGGATTGGGAGGCGTACTATAACTCTGGCAAGATGTGGATACTAAGGGGGATACTGGAGGGAGATGTCCCTATCACAGGGGATCTGATAGACATATTCTATATGTGCACGGAGTGTGGGAACTGCCAGCTTCAGTGCGAGAACGAGATACCGACGGTAGAGATCTTTGAGACCTTTAGAGCAGACCTGGTCAGGTCTGGGGTGGAGATACACCCGAAGCACAAGAGGTTCACGGAGTTCGCCATTAAGCTGAACAACCCGTATGGAGAGCCTCATGAGAAGAGGACAGAGTGGTTTGATGGCGAGAAGAACAGGAGGAGCGAGCTAGCATACTTCGTAGGGTGCACGTCATCTTACAGGCTGCCACACGTAGCTAAGGCTGTAGCGAAGCTTCTGAATACAGCTGGACTGGAGTTCCTGGTGTCGACAGAGGAAGTCTGCTGTGGCTCACCTCTGCTCAGGGTTGGGCAGAGAGAGGTGGCACTCAGCCTGGCTAAGAGGAATGTCGAGAACTTCAAGGCAGCTGGAGTGAAGAGGATGCTGTTCTCCTGCGCTGGATGCTACAGGACGTTCACAGTAGATTACCCGAAGCTCTTAGGCAATCAGCCATTTGAGACAGTGAGTGTGATGGAGATGATAAAGGAGCTGATGGATAAGGGTGTGATCAAGCCTGTGAAGAGCATGGACATGACTGTGACATGGCATGATCCATGCCACTTTGGCAGGCACATCTACCTCTGGAAGAAGGGGTCTGGGTTAAGCAAAGGTGAGCTCAGGGACTTCGCGAAGAAGTGGTTTGACATACCTAGGGAGGTGCTTTACAGCATACCAGGGCTCAAAGTCGTTGAGATGTACAGGAACAGGGAGAACTCGTGGTGCTGTGGAGCTGGAGGCGGAGTCAAGGCAGCTTACCCTGAAATGGCCCTTTGGGCAGCCTACGAGAGGATAAAGGAGGCTAAGGAGGCTGGAGCCGAGGCCATAGTGACATCATGTCCATTCTGCCTCAGAAACCTTTCAGATGCAGCAAGGGAGTTCAAGAGTGATGTGAAGATAATAGACCTGACTGAACTGGTGCTCCAGACACTCTAACCCCCATTTTACTCTCGTGCTGATGCCTGTGCCTGAGCTTGCCGTAAGGCGTGTTGAGCCTGTTGAGCTTTGGTTTGTGAGGGAAGCTGTCTCGGTTGTCTACTCTACTCTAGCAAAGCTGAGGTTTGACGGGGTAGTTGAGCTCAGGCTATATAGGAGCTGGAGCAGCATGAGCAGAGAACTCAGCATAGAGCTCTCCGCGGTTGCATCTAGGCTTGGTGTAAGAGCTTCAGCCATACAGATGCCATTCTCGTCTTGCACATTCCACCACGGCTGGCTTGATAGGCCATGCATCTCCGCTGCTCAGGACGCGTATGAGGCTAAGAGGAGGGCTGTAGCCCGCGGGGAGCTTGAGCACGAGGTTGGGCACTCTGTCCTCCATGGCAAGCTCGAGTACTACCTGATTACGATCCCGAGGCCGCTGCTTGAGCTGGCTGAGGTTATTGGAGAGGAGGCTTCACATGAGCTAGCGCACATACTTGCGTCTGCTGTGAAGGACTATGAGGTCTCTGAGCTTCTTGCATCGCATGAGATCATTGAGAACCAGGTGGAGATGCTGTTGGAGCATCTCCCTGTATCAGATGCTGAAGTCGAGGCAGTGCTCAGGAGAGATATCGTTGTGCTTGCGAACTTAGCTAAGCCCTTCTTCTGCGCCTTCCCATTGGCTAGAAAGTCTAGTGCCCTCAGAGAAGCCATCGAGAGGGAGGCGATGAAGCTGCCTAGGTACGCTGAGAGAGCACTTTACGAGGCTGTTTCAAGAGCTGCTGCAGCAGAGAGCTTCACTGAGAGGCTCAAAGCAGTCTCAGAGGCGCTGCTTGATGTAGCTACTGAGCGGTAACAATTTAAGCTCGGGTGTAAGCTTAGGCTTGATGAGCTGTCGAGTAGCTTCTCTGGTCCTGCTGTCGCTGCTGGCAGCATCCTCGCTGGTAGCAGCCTACTACTGGAGGAGGTGTAGGGCTCTTGAGGCTGAGTTAGCTGCTTTAAGGCCTGAAGTACCTGAGATTGAGGTCAGCCCTGCTCCGGCTACTATGGGGGAGGTAATCAAGCTGCCTCCTCCTGTTACCAGAGGGAATGTCAGCGTTGAGGAGGCTATCTCACGTAGGAGGTCTATTAGGAGCTATGCTGACAAGCCTCTGAGCATATTCCACATATCTCAGCTTCTATGGGCTGCTCAGGGGATAACCGACCCAGCTAGAGGGTTTAGGGCAGCCCCCTCTGCTGGAGCCACTTACCCGCTGGAAGTCTATGTGGTCGTGGGCGTTGGAGGGGTGGTAGGCTTGAAAGCTGGAGTCTACAAGTATGACCCTGAGAGCCATGAGATAAGGCTGGTTGTCCCTGGAGACTTGAGGGAAGTGCTCGCTGAAGCTTGCCTAGGCCAGAGCTGGGTACGTGAGGCGCCAGTTGACATAGTCATCACGGCGGTGTATGAGAGGACTACCTCCAGGTATGGTGAGAGGGGGGTGAGATACGTCCATATGGAAGTTGGGCATGTAGGAGAGAACATATATCTCGAGTGTGTGAGCCTTGGGTTGGGCTGTGTGGTGGTAGGGGCCTTCTACGACGACGAGGTAGCTCGCATACTCAGGCTCCCAGAAGGAGAATACCCGCTATACGTGATACCAGTAGGCTTCCCGAGAGCATAGGTGGTCGCGTTTGCCTAGGATAGCTGTAGTAGACGCCAAGAGGTGCAAGCCATCTAAGTGCGGGCTTGAGTGCATGAAGTACTGCCCGATGAACAAGAGTGGCATAGAGGCTGTTCAAATCGATGAGGAGAGGGACATAGCTGTGATAGATGAGGAGAAGTGCACTGGATGCGGCATGTGTGTCAAGAGCTGCCCATTCGAGGCTGTCACAGTAGTGAATGTGCCAGCTCCACTAGAGGGTGAGGAAGTCCACAGGTATGGTGTGAATGGCTTCGTCCTGTACAGGCTTCCTGTAGTCAGAGCTGGAGCTGCAACAGGGATAATTGGAAGCAATGGCGTTGGAAAGACCACTGTGCTCAAGATACTTTCAGGTAGCTTGCTTCCGAACTTCGGCAAGGAAAATGGGCCTAGCAGCTTCAATGAGGTTGCATCGATGTTCAGGGGGCATGAGCTCCAAGCCTACTTTAAGGAGCTTGCTGAGGGGAGGATCAAGGTGGTTGTGAAGCCTGAGATGATAGACAGGATACCGCAGGTGGTCAAGGGGACGGTTAGGGAGGTCATAGACAGGTTTGATGAAAGGGGGGAGGCTTATAAGGCAGCTGAGCTCATGGAGCTTGAGAAGCTGCTGGATAGGAGCGTTGATAAGCTGAGTGGGGGAGAGCTGCAGAGGCTTGCTCTCTGTGTGGCTTACATCAGGGAAGCTGATGTCTACATGTTTGATGAGCCTTCAAACTACCTTGATGTCAAGCAGAGGATGAGGGCTGCTAAGCTGATTAGGGACATAGTCTCTCGCGGCAAGGCAGTAGTCTTGGTTGAACACGACTTAGCCATGCTAGACTATGTAAGTGACATAGTGCACATACTCTATGGCGTACCTGGAGCATACGGGATTGTAAGCCAGCCATATGGCACTAGGATGGGGGTGAATGTCTTCCTAGAAGGCTACCTCCCAGATGAGAACATAAGGATGAGGAGGGAGCCTATAGAGTTCGAGAAGAAGGAGCCAGCTGATAGGAGAGGGGCACCCATCCTATTCACATATGGGAGCATTGAGGTGAGCTATGACAGCGGCTTCAAGCTTGAAGCCATGCCAGGGGACATAAGGAGAGGGGAGGTCATAGGGTGCGTTGGGCCAAATGGGATAGGAAAGACTACATTTGTGGTCGAGATAGCTCGTTCCCTGAGCTCATCCAGCTCAGGAGTGAAAGTCTCATATAAGCCTCAGTACATAAAGCCTACATTCGATGGGACAGTAGAGGAGCTGCTCAAGACTGTTGGAAGAGGCTTCTATGGAACAAAGCTCTATCAAACTGAGATAATAAGCAGGCTGGAGCTTGGCAAGCTGCTTGACAGGAGAGTACCCACGCTAAGTGGAGGAGAGCTGCAGAGAGTAGCTGTCGCAGCATGCTTGAGTAGAGAAGCTGACATATACCTGCTGGATGAACCTAGCGCTCATCTAGATGTGGAGCAGAGGTATGCTATGGCTAAGGCTGTAGCTAGAAGGGTGGAGAGCATAGGAGCTGCGGCGATAGTAGTCGAACACGACATAATGACACTAGACTACCTAGCTGAGAGGATAGTTCTCTTCGATGGAGAGCCAGGAGTCTATGGGAAGGCCTCACCACCAATGCCACACCACGATGGGATGAATGAGTTCCTGAAGAGGGTTGGGATAACTATCAGAAGAGACCCGAGCACAGGGAGACCTAGAGTCAACAAGCCTGGAAGCAGGCTGGATAGGGAGATGAAGAGCGCAGGAGTATACTATTGGTGACGCCTCCTCTGCCTCCTGAACCTATACAGGTATATCCTGTGGGATGTAGCTGCCTCATGGAAGTCGATTACCTTAGCAGGCCTCCAGCCCTCAATCGAGAACTCGTGGGAAACTATCCGGACGCCGTTCCTCAGCTCCTTCTCAAACTTCGGCCTAAGCATGTTGTTCGTCGAGGTCAGGAGGAACAAGGTGATTACATCTGCGTCTGAGAGGTCTACCTTGAACATGTCCATGTTCAAGACCTTAACCCTGTCCTGCAGCCCGAGATCCTCCACCTTCTTTCTAATGACCTCACATAGGTCTCTTCTTATCTCAACAGCCACAGCTCTCGCGCCGAAGTCTCTAGCAGCCATGATGACTATCCTGCCATCACCTGCGCCCAGGTCATAAACCACCTCACCAGGCTTCACTTCAGCTAGCTCAAGCATCTTCCTTACTACAGGCTCAGGGGTCGGGACAAACGGCGCATGACTCATGCTATGACCCTGACGCCTTCTTCAGCATAGCCATGACTTCATCCTCTATTACAAGCCTGCAGTTCCCCTCTATGTCGGGGTCGAAGTAGGGGCACTCGTTGCAGCACTCCTTTGGGTCATTCCCCGCCTTCACACAGTAGTAGTACTTGGGGCACCTCTCACAGCACAAGCAGCTCACCCTGCACGCTGTCCTCTGCTACGCTATCCCAGGCGAGATTATATCTGTTTCGCATGGCCACGTAAGCTGCCTAGCAAGCACCCAGCTAGATTTAACCCCTAAGCTTAAAAGTAGCACCAAGCATGCCTTGGGAAAGGGTGTAGAGATGGCTAGAAACATCTATGTTGAGGAGTACGTTGGAGTACCAATAGCAGAGCAGAAGATGGAAATCGTGGAGAGAAAGGGCATAGGGCACCCGGATACAATATGCGACTCCATAATGGAGGCTCTCTCAATAGAGCTAAGCAGGGAGTACCTCAAGAGGTTTGGGAGAATATACCACTACAACGTGGATAAGGGGATGCTGGTAGCAGGGAGATCTGAGAAGGTCTTTGGAGGAGGAAGAGTGACGGAGCCTATGCTGCTCATATTCGGAGACAGAGCGACAAGATACATAGGTGGAGATGAGGTTCCCATAGATGAGATAGCTGTGGAAACAGCGAAGAGGTGGCTAAGGGA
>QMWA01000056.1 GCA_003661385.1 Thermoproteota archaeon
CACCTTAATGTACTCTGGAGCAGGCTCTAGTGTAGGCGGTGGAGCAGGTGTAGGAGCTTGGCCAACACACCCTGCAGTCACCACAGTAGCTAGCAGCAGAAGAGCCATAGGCCAGATCCTTAACCTCCTATCCAGCATGCTAAGCCAGTGCCCCACTACTGCGGCTTTAAAGCGTTTTGGCAGAAGGAAGCATTTAGATGGAAGCTCAGCTGCAGCATAGGCCACCACAAGACACCGCAGCAGCTGATGGGGGATACCGAGAGAGCCAGCGGGGAAGCAGCAGGCTGCTAGCTACACCCAGCTGCCAGCATGCCGAGCTGTTGAAGGCCTCTCATACCCTAACTCCCACAGCCTCATCATGCCCAGTGAGGCTGCTGAGGAACTCAGATGCAATGTCCTTCTCAGGTCTATAGTTAAATAATTTAACAACATGCCCCTCTTCTTCGATCCTTGACGTAGAAAGTTTAAAAAGACGGTTAAATGTCCCCCAGGTGGTGCAGAGAAACCCCTAGGGTGTTGTGTGTGAGGAGAAGAACCTTCCGACATATGCTGATAGCATCAATTGCCCTAATAGCCATAATGTTAGCTGGATGCATAGGGCAGAAGCCCACACCAACACCTACGCCAACACCTACAGTCAAGCCTACACCAAAGCCAACCCCCACACCAACTCCGACTCCAACCCCCACACCGACACCTACACCAGTCAAGGAGAAGATAGTCTTCGGCGGCACACTGTCTCTGAAGGGCAAGTATGAGCACGAGGGCAAGCAGGCTCTCTGGGGGATACTGGCTGCAGTTGAGTGGATCAATAAGCACGGCGGGATAAAGGTCGGTGGCAAGACATATAAGCTGGAGTACAAGTACTATGACGATGAGAGCAAGCCTGAGAGGGTTCCAGAGCTCTACAGCAAGCTGATCGAGGAGGACAAGGTGGACTTCCTTATAGCACCATACTCCTCACTGCTCACTAAGGCAGCTGCCCCAGTAGCTGAGACCCACAAGGTCGTTATGATAAGCCATGGTGGAGCAAGTGACACGATCTATGAGCAGGGCTACAAGTACTTCGTTGGCGCACTGAGCCCTGCATCATACTACATGAGGTCTGTCGTCGAGCTGCTGGCAACGATGAAGGACCCTGAGATAAAGATCGCCCTAATATACGAGAACACCCCGTTCCCAGCTGCTGTCATGAAGGGAGCTAAGGAGGCTGCAGCTGAGAAGGGCCTTAAGATAGTCTACGAGTTCAGGTATGAGAGGGGTGTGACAGAGTTTGGCTCGCCTATCTCAGAGGCCATTGCAGCTGGAGCAAACGTCCTGCTTGGAGGGGGGCACTTCGCTGACAGCACAGCTCTGACAAGGCAGGCCTGGGAGATGGGGTGGAAGCTGAAGGCCATAGCTGTCCTGGTAGCGCCAACGCTGCCAGAGTTCTATGAGCAGCTGAAGGACGCTGCCAACGGTGTGATGGCTCCAGCCCAATGGGAGATTGGAGTAAAGTACTCACCTGAAGCAGCTAAGAAGGAGGGGCTTGAGTGGTATGGGCCCACAAACGAGGAGTTCATAGCCATGGTCAAGAAGATCTCAGGAGGTATTGAGCCAGACTACCACGCCACCGAGGCAGCTGCAGCAGTCCTGTGCCTAGCTAAGGCCATAGAGAAGGCTGGGAGCCTAAGCCAGGATGCAGTCAGGACAGCAATGAACGGCATGAAGCTTATGACCTGCTTCGGCCCATGGTGGATAGACCCCAAGACAGGGAAGGGAGTAGGGCACCCGATGGTAGTCATCCAGTGGCAGAACGGGAAGAAGGAGATAGTGTGGCCTGAGAGCGCTGCCACAGCTAAGCCAGTGTACCCAGCGCCAAACTGGTGGAAGAGGTAGCTTACCCCACTTCTTCTTTTGGTGGTCTACATGGGCTTAGCCACCTTCGTGATTAGCATAGTACATGGGCTACTCTGGGGTGTAGTTCTAGGTGCTGTTTCAGCTGGGCTAACACTCATCTGGGGCGTCATGAAGGTCGTGAACGTGGCTCATGGGGAGGTTGCTCTGCTAGGCTCATACCTGATAGTAGGGCTGTACTGTGCCTTAGGGCTCTCACCGTACATAGCCCTCATCATAGCGCTGGCCTCGGGTTTAGCTGTGGGGATAGCGATGTACTGGGGCATGCTGCATAAGCTGGTTGGGAAGGTTGAGGTCATGACTCTGAGAGTTGAGATGTCTACGCTGCTGATAATGTTCGCGTTCTCAGTGGCTATAACAAACTCGTACTACTACTTCATAGGGTCTGAGCCGAAGGGCCTAGGGCTCTGGCACTTCGGGCCGAAGTCCAACATTAACATAGGCTACCTGGTCATAAGGACGAACTCCATCCTGGCATGCATCCTGGCAGTAGCTCTGGTAGCTGTGCTGCACCTCCTGCTAGCTAAGACAACGCTAGGCAAGGCGATAAGAGCTGTCATGCAGGATGCTCAGGCAGCTTCGCTCGTGGGAATCAACCCAGTGAAGATCAAGATGCAGACAACCATGATATCCATAGCTGTAACCATGCTCTCTGGCTTCCTGATCCTCCTACATGAGACCTCGATAATCCCAGGGACTGCAGCTCTGTACACACCTCTCTCCTTCGTCATCGTGGTGCTAGGTGGCCTAGGGAACATAATGGGCTCCTTCGTGGGCGGGCTGATAATAGGGCTGGTGTATGGGCTCTCTAAGGCTGTGATAGCATCTGTCTTCAACCCTCTCGCCAGCGCTCCGCTAGCCCTCTCGATAGCCTTCATAATACTGGTGCTCACGCTACTGTTCAAGCCTGAGGGGCTGTTCGGGAGGTGATGGTGTTGAGCAGCTTCAGCGAGCTGAAAGCCAGGCTTCTGAAGCCTACTCCACTGCTCATCATCCTCCTGATAGCTGCAGTAGCTGTGGCACGCTTGCTTAACCTGACTACACTGGATACGATGACGATCTTCATGTACTTCATAGCTATAGCTGCCTCACTGAACCTCATCATGGGCTTCACGGGGTACGTGAGCTTCGGCCACTGTGTATTCCTTGGGATAGGCGCGTACATCTATGCTCTCATGGTGTACTATGTGCCCTGGGCTAACGCGCTGCAGAAGACTGGAGGCCTCGGTATAATAGCTGTCGCGTTAATTGCAGCAGTTATAGCTGCTTTGGTGGCTGCAGCCGTAGGGCTAGCGGTGCTTAGGCTTAGGGGAGCATTCTTCGCGATAGCTACGATAGGCTTGGACTTCGCAGTACTCTACATCGTGATGGGGACTGTGCCCTTCATCAACCCAGAGCAGTTCTATGGTGCTCAAGTGATCTTGCCAAGCAGGTGCCTCGTGTCAAAGACCTCGACTTTCACTGCCATGTTCATCACGATGGCGCTAGTCCTCGCCACAAACTACCTGGTGAGGAAGTCGAGGTTCGGCATGGGGCTCGTAGCCATAAATGAGGACGAGGATGCAGCTGAGGTCATGGGGGTCCCTACTGCGAAGTACAAGACGCTAGCCTTCACCCTGAGCGCCTTCTTCACAGCTCTAGCTGGCGCAGTCTTCTACCTGAACGGTGGCGGAGTGTCTCCTGAGGCATTTGACCTAGCACACACCGTGGACATGATTGTGATGATCGTCATAGGAGGCTTAGGGACTGTCTCAGGGCCTATAGTCGGTGGCATAGTGTACTACTGGCTCTATGACACTCTGCTAGTACACTACCCTGGCGTCAACCTGATAATCCTCGGGATCATAGTAGGGCTGATAATACTCTTCGCTCCAGAGGGTGTAGTCGGGATACTCAGGAGGTATGAGTTTAAGGGGGTGAAGCTTAGAGAGGTGCTTGAGTAGGTGGTTGCCATGCCTGAAGCCATCTTGACCGTGGAGAATGTGACAAAGAGGTTTGGTGGGCTAGTAGCCTTGAACAAGGTTAACATCGACGTGTATGATGGGGAGATACTTGGGCTGATAGGACCTAATGGAGCAGGCAAGACAACACTGTTCAACGTGATATCAGGCGTGTACAAGCCTGAAGGGGGGAAAGTCTACTTTGAGGGAGTTGAGATCACTGGGAAGCCTGCCCACCAGATAACACGCATGGGGATTGCTAGAACCCACCAGATAGTCAAGCCATTCAACGACATGACTGTGCTTGAGAACACGATGATAGGAGTGCTGTTCGGTAGGCTTGCGGGCAAGGTGTCCATGAGTGAAGCCAGAGAGAAGGCCATGAAGGTCCTTGAGCTAGTTGGGCTAGATGGCAAGGCAAGCGAGCTGGCAAGCAAGCTGACGTTGCATGAGAAGAGGATCCTTGAGCTAGCTAGAGCCCTGGCTGCTGAGCCTAAGCTCCTCTTGCTAGACGAGGTGCTAGCAGGCTTGAACCCCAAGGAGATAGAGGAGAGCTTAAAGATAATCAAGGAGACCAAGGAGGCTAAGCAGCTGACAGTAATCATGGTAGAGCACGTAATGCACGCTGTAATGAACATCGCAGACAGGATAGTCGTCCTGCACTACGGAGAGAAGATAGCAGAGGGCAAGCCAGTAGAGGTAGCTAACGACATCAAGGTCGTAGAAGCCTACCTAGGTGACAGAGATCTTGCACTGAAGTTTGTTAAAGTCAAGTAGGTGGTTAAGTTGGCGGTTCTTGAGCTAGATAAGGTTGACACAGGGTATGGTGAAGCCCAGGCGCTCTGGGATGTATCCCTCAAAGTCCAGGAAGGAGGGATAACAGTAGTACTTGGAAGCAACGGGGCAGGCAAGACCACAACGCTCAGAGTGATCACAGGCATCCTAAGCCCATGGAAAGGTGATGTGAAGTTCCTGGGAAAGAGCATAGTAGGAACTCCACCGCACAAGAGAGCTGAAATGGGGATAATCATGGTCCCAGAAGGGAGAAGGCTCTGGCCTCAGCTGACAGTATACGAGACCCTAGAGCTTGGAGCATACACCAACCGCGCGAAAGAGAAGTTCAGCGAGAACCTCGAGCTAGTATACCAGCTCTTCCCAGTCCTGAAGGAGAGGTCTAAGCAGCTAGCTGGAACCTTAAGCGGCGGAGAAAGCCAGATGCTAGCCATAGCTAGGGCCTTAATGTCATCACCGAGGATACTCCTCATGGATGAGCCAAGCCTCGGGCTAGCCCCAAAGATAGTCCTAGATGTCTTCAAGGTAATTGAGAAGCTGAGAGACGACTTAAAGATGACCGTCCTGCTAGTAGAGCAAAACATCCACATGGCTCTCCAGATAGCAGACTACGGGTATGTCCTCGAGCAAGGCAGGATAGTAATGGAGGGAACCAGAGAGGAGCTGGAGAGAAGCGAGAAGATAAGAAAAGCCTACCTAGGTCTATGAGCTCTCGTCCAGACTGCTAAGAGCTTGAGAAGCTTGCAAGACCTCCCCACATATATTTGCATGAAACAGCTTGAGGGCACCCACTCTAATCACTAAGCATTGAGCAGCCAGCTGGCTTCTCCTCTCCTTCAGCTTGGGGAAAGCTGGTATACCCACTCTAAAGTGTCATCCTTCTTCTCTCCAGCCTCCCTCGTATAGGCGCCCAGCTCCAAGTTCTCTAGGACAGTCATATATGGAAAGAGCCTCCTGCCTTCTGGTATGTGAGCTATACCTTTCTCGACTATCTTGTGAGGTGGAAGCCTGTCTATCCTCTCCCCATAGAGCTTATTTCACCTGGCTGCGCGCGCCCAAAGGACATTAACCTATACCAGGCTACACGCGCAGCGAACAGTCTTGTACTGACCTCTAAGCCAGCTGTAAGGCGTGGAGGCGTCATAATAATACCAGCTAGGTGTCAAGAGGAGGTTTGGTAGCAAAGTTTTCTATGAGCAGATGAGGAAAGGAAGCCCTCTAGAGATCTTGGACAAGCTGAAGAAATCTCAGACTCTAGGAGCACATAAACCCTACATCATGGCAAAAATGCTAGCCCATGCACACGTGATAGTAGCGGGATCAGAGGGCCCTGAGAGCATACTGATAGAGATGAACATGATCCCAGCTCGAGATCTACAAGAAGCACTGGAGAAAGCACTTCAGATAGCAGGAGGAGACGCCAGGGTATACGTTGCCCCACAGGCTTTTCAACAGTTCCTGTCGTAGAAGGCCAACACAGCTATCCCTAGCAGTAGTTACAGCTTAGATCCCCCTCACGGAACCTCAGGAAGCTTATAAGTCTCAGCAACCTTAAAGGCCAAGTAAAGCTTATGGGTTCATAGAAGGAAGTCGGCTGGAGCAATGAGAAAACCCTTCTTAGCTAGCAAGCCTGCAGCAAAAGAGGCTTTAGAGCAAGGGACAACTAGATGAGTGATCTCAGGAGGAGAACTTCATGGGAAATCTGTAGTCATCGCAATCATAGCATCTGACCTCTTAGACTTCAATATCAGTGTCCCAGAGAAAGCAAGCGCGCAGAGGACTCAGGTATACGTGTACTACAACAAAATATGTTCTTTCAGCACCATCGCTTCCTTCAGTAGGGAGAAGTGATAAATTTTGGCTGCAGGGGGGGTGGGTGGTGCTGTGGACACTCCGGTATGTGCTAAGTGTGATTATAAGTTCTGTCATAGGGGGGTTACAGACCCTAAGGTGCTCCCTGACTTCTGTCCTATGAAGCTGCATAGAGATGTTATAGAGGAGAGCCTAAGGGAATATGATGGGGACATGGAGCTCAGGAAGCTCTACGTTAATGCTACAATCTGCGAGTATGAGGCCTATGACACCTCTGGTGGGAGGTTTACTCCTGTTAGGCCTAGGGTTAGGGAGCTCATAGAGTTTGCCAAGAAGATAGGGGTGGAGAAAATAGGGATAGCGTTCTGTATTGGGCTCAGCAGAGAGGCTAGAGCTCTTACTGAAGTCCTTGAGTCACATGGCTTTAAGGTGTACTCTGCATTATGTAAGTGTGGTGCTGTGGATAAGGTGAAGCTGCATGTTCCAGCTGAGTACAAGCTTAGAGGACCAGATAAGTTTGAGGCTGCCTGCAACCCTGTTCTCCAAGCTAGGCTCCTCAACATGGCTGGGACCCAGCTTAATGTTATAGTGGGCTTGTGCATTGGGCATGACATAATCTTCACGAGGTACTCTAAGGCCCCAGTAACTACTCTGATAGTGAAAGATAGGCTAACTGGGCATAACCCAGCTGTAGCGCTGTACACGTACTATCACAGAGCATATCTCTGAATTAGTGTAGCAGTGGGCTTTTGGGAGCTGCGCTGCCACATACTTCACACCTGCTAGGCTGCTTTAGCTTCTGCTATAGCTGAGTGAGGTAGCTGGATGAAGCTAATGGATGCCGGCAGGGGGCTGATAGCCACATGTGCTGGGTTGCTGTAGGGCTTAGCTAGAGAACGGCTGTGGGTGCTGTGAAGCTGCTGAAGTTTTATAACTGTGGTAGTGTTGCCTGTGGCATGCTGGGTGTGAGGAAGCTTGGCTTCGCATGCTGTGTTGTGTTCCTCTCCTATTGTGGAGCCTTCATCAGAGTCCCTGTTGTGCCTCTCTACGCGAGTAAACTTGGGGCCGGCGTTTTTGAAGTCGGCGCTATAGTATTTGGGTTCATGATAGCTGCTGGAGCGCTGTCTGTGCCTATGGGGATTGTATCAGATCTGATTGGCAGGAGAAGACCTGTATTAGTCGGTTTGGCTATGAACTCTGCATGCAGCCTCCTGCTAGCTGCATCTCATACTCCCTTACAGCTCTTGGCGTCGTATACAGCTGGGGGAGTTGGTGTGGCCTCTTTTTCGCCGAGCTTGTCCTCTTATGTCAGCGATGTCTCAGGAAATAGAGTAGGCAGGGCCTTTGGGTTCTATCTAGCTAGCCTCCAGATCGGGATGGCAGCTGGGTCAGCTCTTGGCGGGGTTCTAGCTGAGTTGCTAGGGCTCAGGAGGACGCTGGCCTCCTCTGGGCTTGTGATAGCTGCAGCTCTAGTCCTAGCTTACTTCACACTCTTGGAAAGGCCTAGGGTTCCGGTAGAGAAGCCTAAGTTGAGCCCCTCTAAGCTTATGAAGCCAAGCATCATAGGAGCCTGGGGTTCCACCCTAGCTATGTCCTCTAGCATAGGCTTGCTGCTCCCATTTCTCCCGCTTTATGCTAGAGAGCTTGGAGCTTCACGCGTTGCGATTGGAGCTATATTCTCAGCTCAATCTGTAGCGAACTCACTTGGCAGGATACCAGCTGGATATGCGTCAGATTCAGTAGGTGGGAGACCTGTAGCTGTAGCTGGGATGCTTGGAGTTGCAGCTGCTATGGTAGCTACTTCACTAGCATCTAGCTTAGAGGCTTTAGCTGCTGCTGTCGCGTTGGCTGGGCTCTCAGCGGGGGTATTTTCGACTGCAGCCAACTCTATACTATCTGAGGAAGCCCCGCAAGACCTCAGGGGGGCTTCAATAAGCGGCTTTAATGCATTCTTGTACCTGGGGTATGCCCTTAGCTCTCTGGTAGGTGGAGTTGCTGTTGAAAGGCTTGGATACCCCCTGAGCTTTAGGGCAGCAGGGTTCTTAGCAGCTCTAGCTGCTGTAGCCCTCATAGTTAGCTGCATGGTGCCGCATAGGAGCCTGGAGGACTGAGCGCCCTGCTGCTTAGCCTCAGCTGCTGTAGCTGTGAGTGGTTAGAGATTTAATGTGACCAATATCACACCTAGCATTATGCTAAGGGCTCCAGCTATAAGCTCAGAGGTCACGGTCTCGATTTCTTTGAGGAACATGTAGGAGAAGAGGGATACGAAGAGGGGTTCTGAACCGAGGATTGGAGTGACCACGCTTACATCAGCGTACCTGAGAGCGTAGAATGAAAAAACCCATCCCAGGCACATCCCAACTGCTCCCTTCCAAAGAAGCTTAAAGGACTCAGCATCTAGAGTGGTGTAGCTTCTTAAAGCTGGGGAGGCTGTGAGTAGTATGGAGTATAATATGGATGCTGAGAGAAAGCCGAGAGCAACGCCCACAAGGGGCTCGTTATACAGCTTTAACCCCGCTTTCCTGACTACATATCCGAGAGCTGTCGTCAAAGCTGCAGAAGCAGGGTAAGCTAGCTTCCTCCAAGAGCCTTCGCCTATGCTAGATATGCTCCTCTGCACCAGGGCAGCACCTACTACAACACATAGTGCACCAGCTAAAACTTTAACTTGAGGGCGTTCTCCAATCAAGAGCATAGCAATCACGGTGCTAAATAGAGGGTACGTGGCGAAGATTGAAGCGTTTGCAGACGCTCCAACCTCTTCCATGCCCTTAAAGTAGAGAATCCTGACCACACCAGGGTGCAGGAAGCCTGCAGCCAGGAAGATGAGCACACCATGCACATTAACTGGGCTCTTACATGCTACTATAATGGCTAA
>QMWA01000057.1 GCA_003661385.1 Thermoproteota archaeon
GTTAAGCACCTCCTTAAGCTGATGAAGTGGAGTGGGGAGCTTGAGAGGGCTCTGAAGTTCGCTTTGGTCGGGTGCAGTGGGATAGCTGTGAACGAGGGGCTCCTCTACATCCTTAGGGGGCTCCTCAGCTTGAGGTTGGCTGCAGCTGGGCTGCTTGCTGTCGAGGCTTCTGTGCTCAACAACTTCACCTGGAATGACATCTGGACTTTCAGAGACCAGAGGCCTGGGAGCCTAGCTGCTAGGTGCCTGAAGTACCATGCTGCTGTCGCGCTAGGGGCTGGGGCGAACGTAGCTGCTCTCCTAGCTCTCACAGCACTAGGCTTACACTACCTGCTCTCTAACCTAGCTGGGATAGCCTTGGGCTTCCTAGCAAACTACATGGTGAGCAGGCACTGGGTCTGGCAGCAGAGCTTAGAGCAGAGGCGTGGGCTGTGGTAAAGTAAAGTTTAAAACCGCTGTGGGGTGTGTGCTCTGGTGGTAGCCTGTCTCTGGCCTCAGTAGAGGCTCAGCTGAAGGAGATCAACAAGAAGCTTGATGTGCTGATTTCGCTCATGAAGTACCTGGTGGAGCTCCTCACTGAAGGAGAGGGCTATGAGAGGTATGATGAGGAGTTCGAGGAAGCTGCTTCACCAGACTACCACACGCCTACACCTGAGGACTCAATCTACAGGTACATGAGCAGAGCGAGGGCATGCTGATGAAGGTCAAAGTCAAGTTCTTCTCTGTGCTAAGGGACGCAGCTGGAGTCAAGGAGGCTCTGGTTGAGCTCAGGGATGGAGCTAAGGTCAGCGAGCTTCTCGAAGAGCTCTACTTTAGGTGGCCTAAGCTGAGAGATGAGAGGGATGTGATAGTCCTCGTGAACGGGAAGCCATCCTCAAGCCTAGAGCTCAAGGAAGGAGACGAGGTTGCCCTGATCCCCCCTGTCTCAGGTGGCTAGCTTGCCTGAAGGTAAGGTTGTATCCAGCAGAGTGGACTTGAACAGGATGCTAGAGGAGCTGGCTAAGCACTCGGCTATGGGAGCTGGCGGCCTAGCCCTCTTCATCGGGGTAGTTAAAGGCGTGGTCGATGGGCGTAAGGTCAGGGAGCTAGAGTACGAGGCCTACGAGCCGCATGCCAGCAGAGCTCTAGGCGAGATCGCCAGGGAGGAGGCATCCAGAGAGAAGGTGCTTGACGTCAGAGTCTACCATAGGGTCGGGAGGCTTAAGCCAGGTGAGCCAACGCTTTACATTGCTGTAGCTGCAGTAGATAGGAAGACCGCGCTAGAGGCCTTAAGCAGGGTGCTTGAGAGAGTGAAGCACGAGCCTCCAGTCTTCAAGCTTGAGAGGAGGGAAGACGGGGAGTTCTGGGTGGTTGGCGATGGAAAGCGGGTTAAGAGAGGCCAGGGAGGCTCTAGCTGAGCTGTCATCTGGCAAGGTGGTCAGCGACGGAGACCTGGATGGCATCCTTGCCTCTGGGCTCCTCTCCAGAGCTCTAAACGTGGATGTGGAGTTCCCGAGCCCAGGGGAGCTCAGGGGGCTCAGGGTTGAGGGCTGCATCCTGGTTGAGCTGCCTCCAAGCAAGGGCCTCGAGTACCGTGGGAGGAACATCCTGCTAGACCACCACGAGTACAGTGGTGTCGTGGTGTTCGAGGGCAGTGAAGCTGCTGTGGAGTACAGGGCTGAAGCTGGGTGCGTTGCTGACATAGCCGTGGAGGTCTTCGAGCTTGAGCTCCCAGCTGAGGGGCTTGAGGTCCTTGAGGCAGTCAGGAGGATAGACCAGGGGAGGTACGAGAGCTGGCTTGACAGAGCCCTGCACAGGGCTTATAGGCTTGAGATAGCGAGCAAGGAGATGAGGTACAGGCTGCTAGAGTGGGTGAGGTCAGGGAGCTGGAGCAGGTTCATGGAGTGGGCTAGGAGCGGGGATGAGAGGTGGAGGCTGGTTGAGGAGGCTGTCAGGGAGCTCAAGCTGAGGGCGAGGGAGCTAGCCAGGGGAGCAGTGTACTTCACCTATGATGGGGAGAGCTGGGCTGAGAAGGCTGCCATGAGAGAAGCCATGCTGCAGCTGGAGGAGGAGCACCCTGTCGTGGTGGCAGTGGAGGTCAAGGAGGGGAAGGCTGCTAAAGCCAGCTTAGCCACCAAAGCGGGAGTAGACCTGCAGCCTGCCTTCGCTAGGCTGAGGGAGATGGGGTACTCTGCTGGCGGCAGGAGCAGCGTGGGCGGAGCCCAGCTTGGCGTGGAGCTTGAAAAGGCCCTCAAGGACATCAAGGAGGCTCTAGCTCTCCTCTAGCGTGGCCTCTATGAACTCCACGAGAGCTGAGGCTGAGGCTGCTCCCTCGAAGCCAGCTACGTCATTCACTATGGTCTTTGGGACAGCCATCACACCGTACTTTGAGGCTAGCTGAGGGAACTCGCTGGCCTCAATCACCTTGGCTTCAACCATGTCTGACTCTACTGCAAGCTGGAATGCAGCTAAAGCCATGCTAGGGCAGTGTGGGCAGGTTGGTGTGACGAAGACCTTGAGCTCAACTGGCTTCCTGAAGGCCCTGGCTCTGTCCCTCAGCTCGCCTGGGAGCCCTGTCCTCCCCCTGCTGGCGTCTACTATGGCTTGGAGGAAGCTCCTGAACTCGTAGCCAGCAGGGATCCCATAGAACCTCAGCCCAAAGTCCCTCTCTCCCACTATGGCGGTGCAGGGTGCTGCATCTATCTTGAAGCAGCGGACTGCATCCCTGTCCCTCTCGAAGTCATGCACCTCAACCTCGAGCAGGGGAGATAGCTCAGCTAGCTCACTGTATAGCTGGGCTATCTCACCACAGTACATGCAGTTGAACTCTATCGTGAAGAAGTGGAGGGTCACCTTGCTCTCTAGCTTCGAGAAGAACCTCTCCTGGACAGCCTTCTTAACTTCACTGGATAGCAATGCACCACCGTGTGCTGGCGCCGGCCTCAGCTTAAAAGCGTTGCTGGAGCTAGGCTAAGGCCTCTCTGAGCTCTCTTGCCTCCCTCCTCAGAGCCTCAAGCTCGCTTTCAAGCTCCTCAATCCTGTCCCTGAGCTCACCCAGCTCGCTCTCCACGTCCTCTATCCTCCTCTCGATGTCCTCAAGCCTCCTCCTAGCATCCTCCATGCTAGGCACCAAAGCCCTATTGCAGGCATGGTTTATCAACCTTAGTAGCTGACGGATGCTAGACTAAACTGTTATCTAGTAGGATGGCAGGCGGCCTATATGGTGCCTGCATGAGGAGAGCTCTCTTAGCTGCTGCCCTAGCTGGGCTGCTGTACATGGGGGTGTTCTCTCTAGCTGGAGGCTACGCTACCCCCATGGTTTACGCTGCCAGCGTGGAGCGTGCGTTAAGGGACTTGAGGAAGCTCACGTCATATAGCAGGAAGTGCTTTGAGCCGGACGTGAACGAGAGCGCAGAGTGGCTTCTAGGAGAGCTTAGGAAGATGGGGGTGGAGGCTTGGGTTGAGGCAGTCAACTACACGGGGAAGGGCGTGCAGTACACGTCTTACAACGTGCTTGGGGAGCTTAAGGGCGAAAGCGGGCTCTTAGTCCTGCTTACAGCCCACTATGACAGCATATCCTGGAAGCCTCCCACGGGGAGAGCTCCTGGCGCAGACGACGATGGAAGCGGGGTGGTCACTGTGCTTGAGGCTCTCAGGATAATGAGGGCTCTCAAGCTGAAGCACACGCTTAGAGTGGTCTTCTTCACCGCAGAGGAGATCGGGCTGCTTGGCTCACGAGCCTATGCTAAAGCTCACATCAGTGAAGCTAACGTGACAGTAGCTCACGTGCAGCTTGACATGATAGGGTACAGCCACCCCCTAGTGGTGTTCGCTGGATTAGAGAACAAGCCTCTAGACGACAGGACTAGGGAGCTAGCTGAGAGGGTTGCTGAGCTCATCCAGGAGGCTGGGGTGGAGGCAAGCTGGGAGCTTGCACCATACCCTCTCTCAGACCACTACCCGCTCTGGGCTTCAGGTGTCCCAGCTGTATGCATCTCAGAGAGGAACGTGTTCCAGCATCCATACTTCCACACCCCAAGAGACACCATTGAGAACTCGATTAGAGTCGAGGTCTTGGAGAAGTCCATCATGGCTGTTGTGAACGTCGCTGTGAAGCTGACTGAGGCAAGCGACTGCAGCATAGAGGCAGCTAAGCTTGTTCAGTGGCGTGGTGTAGTCGAGGCGCCAGCGCAAGCAGACCAGGATGCAGCTAAGCTTATACTCAGGAGGCTTGGAGGCTCCTCTGAGACCACCCACGTTAGGACGCTGGTAGGTGGGCCTATAGCTAACCCTGAGTGCGAGAAGTGGAATGAGCTAGCTGGCTTGAGGTTCGTGGAGACTGAGGAGGGCATAAGGCTGGAGTACCCTGGTGGGAGCGTCGAGTTCGAGAGGAGCATGTGGGGGAGAGAGGACTACGCTGTGCTAGCTCACGTAGTCCATGAGGGAGAGAGCATCCTGCTGGTAGAAGGCTGCACTAGGTATGGGACCTATGCTGCAGCTCTGGCATTCGTGTCAGTGGAGATCCACAGCAGGATAGCCATAGTCCACTGGGCTGACTCAAGTGGCAATGGGAGAGTTGAGCTAGGTGAGGTCACAGTGGCTCCAGTAGGGCCGTAGAGCTGGCTAGATGGGTAGGAGCTCGACAACAACATCCACTCTCTTAGCCAGCTCAGCTACCCCCCTCCTCTCCCTCTCGGTTATCTCCAGGGGCTCAGCTGGTATCCTCACCCCCCTGTACGCGTTCAGTATGGCTGTCTGAGCCTCCTCTAGCGCTCTAGTGAGCAAGCTTAGGCTACCTGCATGCAGGTGTATTGTCACGTCGTTGACGAAGAGCACTGGAGTAGGGCTCCTGATGTACGCCTCCAGCAGCCTGCTCGTCTCCCTCGCGTTCTCCCTTGCTATCGCTAGGGCTTCCACCCTGGTCTTCGACTGGAGCCTTGGGCCTCTCACACAGGCCTTGATGTACCTGAGCTCCCTTGGCAGCTGGATGTACTCGTCTATCGCGCCTCCTGCCTTGAGGCCTCTTGCTGTGAAGCTCCTTGGAGCGAAGTCGAGAACTGTTATCGCCTCTATGGGCTCTGCTTTGATGGCTTGAGCTAGGAGCTCTGCTGTCAGCGTGGTCTTCCCTGAGCCCACCTCACCTACTATCAGGGTCCTCATGCCTCTGAGCCTACTGTAGTCCATGCCCTCCACCCATCCAGTAGGCTATGAGGTAGAATGCTGCTAGAGCCTTGAGGCTGCCCCAGCCTTCAGCTATCTCCTCCACCTCCCTCCTGGACGCCAGCCTGCCGAGGTATAGGGCTCCTACAGCCTTCCTCAAGCCTAGGTCTGATGCAGGCAGCACAGTGAGCCTCCCCATTCTGGCTGCAGCTAGCTTAGCAGTCCACTCCCCAACCCCCTTGACCTCAGTGAGCTCGCTTACGATGAGGTCAGGAGGCTTCCCCGGGAGGTCCTCTAGCTGGAGCTCAGCTACCCTCTTAAGGCACTCTGCTCTCCTCTTGGGCAGCCCTAGGCCCCTGAGCTCTCCTACGCTGGCTGCTGCCACAGCCTCCTGGCTCGGGAACGTGTAGTACACTGACCCCCTGTAGGCTAGCTTCTCCCCCAAGGCCTTCACAAGCCTCTCCTTCACCTTGACAGCGGCTCTCAGGGATATCTGCTGCTCTACTATGCTCTCAGCTATGGCCTCGAATGCTGTAGGCGAGGTCTTAACCCTGAGGCCACGCAGCCTTGAGGCTGCAGCCTTGAGCACTGGGTCTCTTATGCTCCTGTAGAAGCCCTCTAGGTCTAGGGTGAAGCTCAGGGTTCTTGCCGCCAGCTCAGCTGCACTCCTTGATGTGCACTGGATCTTGAAGCTGCTTCCCCTGACCTGCCTGACTATGGCCAGCTCAGCACCACCCCTGCACAGGAAGGCCCTCGCGTAGGCCTCATCCTCCACCCTGTCGAGAGCAGGTGGAGAGTACCGGCTTAACATGGCTAAGGTGAGCTTCAAGCTGTAGCAGGGGGTGCTCTCAGCTATCAGCTCCATCATCTACTGGCTGGTGTACCAGAGCTTATAAAGTGCTGTGGAGTGGGGCTGTGGTGTGTGGTTGGTTACTGTCGGCGAGTACGTGATAACTGCTGAGGAGATTGCTGAGCAGGCTAGGGGGCTGAAGCTCCTGAGGATATACTGGCTCCAGTACACCTTAGCTGGCGAGGCTCTCAGAGCCTATAGGAGAGGAGACCTGAGCAGGGTTGCTGAGGTCAAGGATGTTGTCGACGAGGCTAGGAGCATGCTTGAGCCCTACGCTGAGTCTGGAGACCTCGGGGCCAGCGTCTACGTGGTGCAGCTAGCTGGGATGTCTCAGTTCCTAGCTCAGATGCTTGAGTCTAGGGAGCCCTCTCGAGACGTTGGCAAGCTAGCTGCTAGCCTCAGCGATGAAGACTTAGTTAAGCTGGAGGAGGAGCTTGCCGCTAGAGCTCTCAAAGCCTACCTAGCTGAAGACCTCAAGGAGCTTAGGGGGCTCAGGGAGCTGATCTTAAGCATACTCAGGCGGAGCAGGCCTGAGAGGAAGAGGGTAGAGAGGCTATGTGGGGTAGAGAGCTTCATCTCAGCTGCTATAGTCGAGCTTGAGGCAGAGCACTAGAGGAAAAGCCCTACTAGTCCTCTAAGGCCAATACACCTCCAAGATGGCTACGAGCTATCTTAAGCACTGCAGGTGAGGAGCTCAAATGCCTCCTAGTGAAGCGATGTTTAGACGCCTGCTGGCTGCAGGCTTAGGTTTCGTGCAGCTGGAGGATGTAATGCCGCAGCTACATCATGGTGCTGGTAGGTTTATGAAGGCTATTAGCCTGTAGCTAGAGGTGTAGGCTTGGGAGCTGAGGTAGAGGCTGAGTGGCTGATCAGCATCTTGAAGGATGCTTGCAAAGGCATAAGGGGGCTTAAGGCTCTAGTGGTCTTTGGAAGCTATGCTGAAGGTAGGGTGATGCCTGCAAGCGACGTAGACATAGCGGCTGTGGTCGAGGACCCTAGAGCTCTAAGCGAGCTGAGGTGTGCTGTAGCTAGAGCTCTGAAGCTACCTGAGGATAAGGTGTCTATAGTTGACTTGAGGAAATCTCCTCCTACACTCAGGGTTAAAGCTCTGAAGAGGGGTATAGTTATCTTTGGGAGTGTAAGCGATGTGGTGAAGTCTATAGAGCCAGATGTCGTGGAGGTCTTGGAACATGAGAGGGAGAGCTTTTACCAGTGGCTGGAGGGCATAGATCCCATGGATGAGAGTGTGATCATGGCTATAGTCAGGCAGGTGGAGTCAGATGTAAGGTTTCTAGCCAAGGTCTTGAGGGAGAAGCATCCTAGTGAAATCACTGGAGATGAGGTGCTTAGGAGAGCGTTTGAGAGAGCACTCCACACAGGCATAGAAGGAGCTCTAGACCTGCTCAGGCACATAATATCAGGCTTAAGCTTAGGTGTAGCTGAATACTACAGAGACTATGTTGAGATAGCAGTAGACAGCAAGGTGATACCTCCAGAGGCAGGAGAGAAGCTACTAGAGCTGGTGGAGCTACGCCACAAGCTAGTACATAGATACAGGAGGCTGGACTACAACGATCTCATAGAGAAAGCTAGGGCTTTCATCGAAGTATGGCCACAGGTCTCCAGCTCAGTAAGGAGGTACCTCAAGGAGGAAGCTGGTAGCCGAAGACAGCTATGATGCAGGCCTACTGAGGGCTGCAGCTGGAGGATGTAGGTGCTAGAGACTTGAGAAGGCTAGTGCTCTAGGTGCTGTAGGGGCTGAGAGCCTTCTTATGGCTGTGGCTGAGCTTAAGTGGGCTTAAGCTGCTTTACTCAAGCTGCCTGCTTGTAGCTCCATCAAGCACCTAGGTCTTGCTGCATGGCCTCGCTTAGCATCTAGGGTAAGCTCCCAATAGCTATCGAGGAGAGCTAACGTTTAAGAGGCTACTTGATCCTTAAGGCTCTGCCGCCGATCAGGGCGCTAACACATGCTTAAGCCCCTCCGGCCCGCCATCAAGGGCTCTAAGCTTCCTGGGGTGCCGTGTGCAAGCTCCTTAAGCCTCAGCAAGCTCAGGCTTTAGGATCCCCCTTGCCTTCAGGAGCTTTATCACGATGTAGCCTATCAGGGAGCCTGGGACGCAGCTCACCAGCCAGAACAGGATGAAGAGCAGAGCTTGGTTTGTTATCCCTAGCACGCTTGGCATAGCCTTCCCATATGCTGGAGCTACTATGGTAGCTGATATCACAGCTCCCAGTGAGGTCCCTAAAGGCTCTGAGAGCGCGGCTACGTCTCTCTTGATCAGCTTGTAAGTGAAGCCTACTACCAGGGCGCCTGGGATCCCACCTGGGAAGGCGAATATGGTCCCTACTCCAAGGAGGTTCCTGATGACACCAGTTAGTGTGGCTACTAGAGCAGCCCACCACGGGCCTAATGCCACCCCTGTTATGGCGTTGATCATGTGCTGGAATGGATATGCCTTGGTTGGGCCCATTGGGATGTACATCGGGGAGAGCACTACACCTATCGCAGACATCATGACTGAGAACGCAAGCTTCCTAGTGTAGCTCACAGAACCCCCTGAGCTCCAAGGCCACAGGTTCTTAAAGGCTTGTCAGGCACCAGAGTAGACGCAGCAGCATACAGCAAGCCTCAGAGTAGCCTGCTGCCTAGCAGCAGAGGCGTGCATGCAGTCTGGTTAAGTTTAATTTGGAGGAGCAAAGCTGGATGCATGGTGCCTGTATGCTGCAGCATAGGAGCTTGCTTGCTGCAGCCATGCTGCTAGCCGTCTGCGTGCCTGTAGCATTGAGCACTCAGCTTACTCAGCGAGCCTACACGATCGAGGTCAGGATGACCATAGAGGTCAAGGCTAGAGGGGAGGTCAGCGAGATATGCATGTGGACGCCATACAACAGGGTGTATAAGGAGGGCTGGTGGAGCCAGCACCCATACCAGCAGGTTGATGTCCTTGAGCTTAGGGGGCCTAGCGGCCTTGTGGAGCCTAAGCTAGCAGCCTTAACCAGGGAGGAGAACCTCCTGCTTGTGCTGGATGCCAGCAAGCTCAGGAGCGAGGAGGGGGAGTACAGGATTGAGGTCAAGCTGCTAGCTACAATCAGGGAGTTCAAGCAGAGGATAGACCCGAGCTTAGTTGAGCCCATCTCCAAGATACCAGAGAGCCTCAGGAGAAGATACTGCAGAGCAGACAAGTACTGGCAGGTTGAGAGCCAGGAGCTCAAGGAGCTAGCTATGAAGCTTGCTCCATCAGATAACACCTACCAGGCTGTGAAGGCCATACTAGACTACTGCTACA
>QMWA01000058.1 GCA_003661385.1 Thermoproteota archaeon
CTTGGTGCTTGCATGCAGGAAGATTGGGGGGCAGGGGGTCAACTGGGCTATGGCGGCAGCGTTCTTCGCTGCTGGAGCAGCTTCCTCAGCTGCTGCAGTCAAGCTGCTGGCTCTAAGGGGAGGTGGGCTCCAGGAGGCTGAGGAGGCCTTGCCCCTGAGCTCAGCTGAGGCGAGAATCATCAAGACGCTGGCTGATGCTGGAGGTGAGCTGACGCAGAAGGAGATATGCAGGAGGACAGGGTACTCTAAGTCTAGGGTGAGCACCTTGGTGTCGAAGCTGGTTGAGAAGGGGGTTGTGAGGAAGGAGCCTATGGGGAAGACGAACAAGATTATCCTCATGAAGGTTCCAGATGAGGTGGCTGCTGAAAGCCTGTCTTGAGGTGCAGCAGGGTGGGCTGTAGCTGCCTGTAGGCACATGCCTTCTAGCTGTGTTCTCAGCTGTACCCTGCTGGGTTCCCTACCTTTAGTGAACGTTCTCATGTACCCTGTAAAGCTAAAGTAGTTAAGTAGCCTTGAGTAGGGGATTGGGGGTCCACTTGCCTTACAGGCATGTCCACCTCTACATAACCTTCATGCTCATGGTGTCTTTGCTCCTCCCCATAGCTGGCTATGGGGGCAGTCAGTCTCAGCTCACGTTTGGCGACTTCCAGTACCTGTTTGTTGACTCTCGTGTGTGCTACTTTGTGATAACTGAGACTGGCGAAAATGGGAAGCCTATCCCTGGGGCTGTACACGACAACCTGGCTGCAGCCTACGTGGCTGCGATCCCTGGGGGCTGGAATGCATCGGTTGTCGTGATAGTTGACAGCAACGAGTACTTCGTGTCGCAGGAGCCGCCGTATGAGCCTAGGAACTTCGAGTACGACAGCTCTCTGATCTTGTTTGGTGGCCCAGTCTCCAATGCGCTGACATACTACTACATGAGCCTGAACTACCCTGAGGGCTCTCCTCCTGTGATAGTCTGGGCTGATGACACTGCTGTCCACTTCACGAGGACAGATACAGGTGAGGAGCTTCTGTCTGTTTCCTTTGATGACATAAGCAGGAACATGGGGAAGAGCGACCTGTTTCTCATAGAGGTCTTCGAAGACCATGAGGGTAGGCCTGTCATGATATGCCTTGGGGTAACTGCCTACGGCACCTACGCTGGAGGCTGGTACTTCAGGAACGTGATCTACGGCAACAGCCTCTTTGACGGGTACTCCTATCTCATAGTGAACTGGACAGATAACTTGGAGTACGGCAGGTACCCTGGTGTCCCAGACGACTGGGACTACTGGGCTCCGCTCTGGGATGTCTCAGGCTAGCATGCTGGCATCTAGCTCCCAGTAGGGCTGCTGCTTGAGCTGTGCTGAGACCCCCTCCTACCTAAAGTTTTTAACGTGAAGCTCTAGGGCTGCTGGGGTGGTTAAGTGCCTCCGAAGGTTGATTTAGAGAAGTGCACTGGATGTGGGACTTGCGCAGAGGTGTGCCCAGCTGACCCTGTTGTCTACGAGATAAAGGAGGGCAAGTCTCACGTAGTGCACCCAGAGGCCTGCATGGAGTGCCAGGCTTGTGTTGAGAGCTGCCCTGAGGGCGCTATTTCTATGGAGTAGCCCGGGGGCGGCCACCCCTACTTTTTCTCAGGCCTCAGTACTGGGAACAGTATCACCTCTCTTATTGATGGGGCGTCTGTGAGGATCATCACAAGCCTGTCTACTCCTATGCCTAAGCCCCCTGTCGGAGGCATCCCGTGCTCTAAGGCTACTATGTAGTCCTCATCCATCTCGTGGGCTTCCTCATCCCCCATCTTCCTGAGCTCAAGCTGCTCTAGGAACCTCTTCTTCTGGTCGAATGGGTCGTTTAGCTCTGAGAAGGCGTTTGCTATCTCCATTCCAGCTATGAAGAGCTCAAACCTCTCTACTAGCCCAGGCTTGCTTGGGCTCGCCTTAGCTAGCGGCGATATCTCAATTGGGTAGTCTACTATGAACGTAGGCTGAACCAGGTTTGGGACCACGCTGTGGTCTAGGACCTTGTCCAGTATGTGCCCCTTGGTGTAAGTCCTCTCAGTCTGAACCCCTAGCTCAAGGGCCTTCTCCAGGGTCTGGTCCCTGTCTAGCTCCCTGAAGTCTACTCCAGTGTACTCCTCTAGGGCATCGTAGAAGCCTACCCTCCTGAACGGAGGCGTCAGGTCTATCTCCCTGCCCTGGTAGGTTACCCTGGTGGATCCCAGCGCTCTCTCTGCTACTGTGGATATGAGCTCTTCTGTGAGCTTCATTATGTCATTGTAGTCTGCATAAGCCTGGTAGAGCTCCAGTATGGTGAAGTCTGGGTTGTGCATTCTGTCTATGCTCTCGTTCCTGAAGACCTTCCCTATCTCATACACCTTCTCGTATCCCCCTACTATCAGCCTCTTCAGGTAGAGCTCTGGGGCTATCCTCAGGTAGAGCTCTACACCGAGCTCGTTGTGCCATGTCTTGAATGGCCTAGCTAGGGCGCCTGTCGCCACGTAGCTCATCATCGGGGTCTCGACCTCTAGGAACCCCTTTGAGTCGAGGAACCTCCTTATCTCAGCTATTATCCTAGCTCTCAGCTGGAACCTCCTCCTGACTTCAGGGTTCATTATGAGGTCGAGGTAGCGCTGCCTGTACCTGGCTTCAACCTCCCTGAGCCCATGCCACTCTGATGGCAGGGGCCTTACGGCTTTAGCTAGGAGCTTGTAGCCTGAGACGTCCACAGTGAGCTCCCCAAGCCTCGTCCTGAAGACCTTGCCCCAGGCCCCCAGTATGTCTCCTATGTCAACGTACTTCCTGGCGAAGCTGTAGCTCTCCTCCCCTAGCCTGTCCTTGGCGAAGTAGAGCTGAACCCTGCCTGTTGCGTCCTCTAGGTCCATGAAGGTGGAGCCTCCATGCACTCTCTTCCCCCTTATCCTCCCAGCCACCCTGACTTGGCTGTCAGAGTGCTTGTCTGGGGTCACCCAGCTGAACTCCCTTCTTATGTCGCTAGCTGTATGTGTCCTATCAAATCTGGTCTCCTTGAAGGGGTTGACCCCCATCTCAAGGATCTCCCTGTACTTCTTGAGCTTCTCCCTCACTATCTCCTCAGCCATCTCCAGCCCACACCAAGATCCCTAGCATGAAGGCTGATTTAAGTTGTGGAGGCTAAAGGTATTATTAGGGCTGTATGCTTGTCTTGTGGTGCTCATGCTGTTCAGGTTTAAGGTTGTTGTTGCAGGCCCGTTTGGGGCTGGGAAGACGACCTTCATCAAGGCTGTAAGCGACTCTAGCCCTCTGCTCTCAGAGGCTCAGCTGCGCCAGGGTGGCTCAACTACTGTGGCGTTCGACTTGGGGCAGGTGAGGCTTACTCCAAGGATTCTCCTCCTGCTCTTCGGTGCACCAGGGCAGAGGAGGTTCCGCTACATGTGGGGGCAGCTGGCTGACGGGATGGATGCTCTGCTGCTCCTCGTAGACTCAACTGACGTGGAGAGCTGGCCTGAAGCCAAGGTGATATACAGGTTCTTCTCCTCAGCTGGAGACATACCCACTGTGATATGCGCTAACAAGCAGGATCTACCTGGAGCATACCCGCCTGAGAAGGTTGCTGAGGCCATAGAGCTGCGTGGAGCCCCTGTGCTCCCCCTCATAGCATATGACAGGGCTTCAGCTAGGTGTGCTCTCAGGAAGCTTGTGGAGTCCCTTTACCAGCACCTGGTTGAGACCCTAGAGGGCAGGAGAAGGCACCCATCTGCGTACCGCAGGCTGAGGAGGCTTACCAGAGAGGCTATAGTGGAGCTCGGGGTGGGAGCTCGTGAGAAAGCCTAGCGCGGTCTCGTCTGTGCTGGTAGGCCTCAAGTGGGGCCTCCTCAACCCTAGGCTGGCTGTCTTCCAGCTGTCAGGCTGGGGGGCTTCAGCTGTAGCGAGCATAGCTTCAACTCTGCTGCTAGCTGAGCTCCTCCTCAAGCTGGCTTCCTCGCCTTCCATTGAGGGAGGCCTGCTCCAGCTCCTAGCTGAGGCCATCAGAGCAAGGGAGCTTGCTGCCATAGCTGCTGCATCTGCTGTAGCCGTGGGGCTGGCTGAAGCCTTCTCCTGGATGCCTGCCATGCTCTACTTGAGGAGCCTCCTCAGAGCTGAGGAAGCTGAGACAGGGGAGGCTCTCTCAGCTGTGCTGATGTCTCCTCTGAAGCCTCTCACGGTAGCTTTCACGAAGCTTGCTGCCCAGCTCCTCCTGATAGCTCCAGCACTAGCGTACCTGGCTGCGAGGCTGGCTGAAACCCCACCTGGCATGTGGCTCCAGGAGCTTGCAGGGTGCGCCTGGCTTCTCCTGGCTTCTGCAGCCTGGTATGCCGCCACGGAGCTCGCCTTCACCTACGCCTACTGCTTCGCTGCAGAAGGCCTCGGAGCTGCTAGCTCTATAGCTGCGTCAGCAGCTCTATTCGCTAGGGCGCCAGCATTCACCTTCACCCTCAGAGCAGTGTACTTCCTGCTGCTAGCTGCATCTGCCACGCTCCTATCAGTGGGAGACCTGGTGGTCCCAGGCTTCTCCCTCTCCATGTCAGCTCTCCTAGCTCTGTACCTCAACCCCTCGAAGATGGCTTCTGTCATGTCAGCTTACATGCTCCTACGCGGGGAGCTGCCTGCTCCACCTCCTCCCAGCGAAGCTAGGGTGCTAGCTGCCCTAGCTGGAGGCTTGAGGTCTGCAGTCAAGGCCTTAGCTAAGGCTGCTAGAGAGCTTGTGCCAGAGGCTGCTCTCTCAGCAGCTGTGCTAGCTGCCCTGATGCTAGCAGGCTACCACAGAGGCAGCGTGGCTGCAGGAGCTCTATCAAGCAAGGCTGCTGAAGCCATCAGAGCCCTCCTGTCGAGGGAGCCCTCCTTGACTGCGCTCGAGAGCTCAGGGCTAGCCATGCTCATAATGTCGCACAACTGGCAGATAGGGCTTGCCTCAGCCTCGTCAGGGGTTCTCGTAGCCACCCCTCTGCTGATCTCGGCTGTAAACGGGTACGTCATAGGCCTAGCAGTGGGCTTCCTGAAGCCTATAGTAGGAGAGCCTATAGAGCTCAAGCTCATACCCCACGGCATAGTGGAGGTTCCAGCATTCATACTCTGCTGCAGCCTAGGCTTGAAGCTCAGCAGAGCGGTAGCAAGCTCCCTGAGGAGGGGGAGCTCCCTCTCATCTGAGCTGCTGGAGTCCATAGCGCTTGCTGCAGCAGGTACTCTGCCTCTCTTCATAGCTGCAGCCATAATAGAGGCCTTCATCTCACCGTACATGTAGGAGGTGGTGGAGCTGGCTAGAAGAGGCGAGAGCAGCCTCAGGATAGCTGCTGAGGTGCTTGAGGAGTCTGGCCTCAAAGTCATAGAGACCTCAAGGAGGATAACACTTGGTGGGGTTGAAGCTGGTGAAGTAGACATCATAGCAGAAGACCCTCAGGGATTGAGGTATGCAGTGGAGGTCAAAGCTGGCAGAGCTGGCGTGTCAGATGTCAGGCAAGCCTACGTCAACGCTCTGCTGCTGGAGCTGAAGCCTATGCTGGTCTGCAAGGGGCTGGCAGACGAAGCAGCTCAGGCTGTAGCTGAGAAGCTCGGTGTGAAGGTGCTTCAGCTCCCAGACTACTACATACTGCTAGAGGGGGAGGAGCTGGAGTATGCTGTCAGAGAGGCTGTAGCAGACACCCTATCCAAGGCGCTGGCAGCAGCCTCCGCCCTAGGTGAGCTAGCAGAGACGCTAGCTCAGTCACAGGACATGGAGGAGGCCTCCAGGAGGGCAGGCTGCACTCCTAGAGAGCTGGCTGCAGCGCTAAGCAGGCTAAGGAGAGAGGGGAAGATCCCGAGGAAGACGAGCTTCAAGCTCCTCAAGCTAGCAGCACAGATCACGCTGCTCAAGAGCTCGCTGGCAGAGAGGCTGTCTCGCATAGAGGAGGAGATAGCTGAGGTCAAGGAGGCTTTGAGGAAGATCCAGAATGAGCACAGCTAGCCTAGCTGAAGCCCTCCCCCTGGCTGCAAGGGTAGCTCAGCTGTCAGCTCCAGCTAGAAGCTGCATGCTGGAGCTTGTGCCAGAGGAGGATGTCGTTGCATCAGGTGTGGGCGCGGCTGCAAGCCTGGCTTCAGAGCTAGGCCTCGAGGTCGTAGGCAAGGTCAGCGACTCAGAGCTGGTGAAGAGGGGAGAGCCTCTGCTAGAGCTGAGAGGGTGCTCTAGAGCTCTCCTGCTGGTTGAGCCAGCTATGAGGCTCATGATAGCCATGGCATGCAGCATAGCGACCAAAGTGAGGAGAGCAAAGGCCAAGCTGGCGCCGTCAGCGGTAGCTCTCCCGCTTCAAGTCCCCTACAGGCTGTACGAGCTGGAGTGCAGGGCTGTAGAAGACGGCGGCGGCCTCGGATTCAGGCGGGATGTGGCTCTTATATCAGCTCTCCACCTCAAGCTATCAGGGGGAGCTAAGAGAGCTGCTGAGAGGGCTCAGATAGCAAGGAAGCTCGGCTTGAAGGTTGCAGTGGAGGCACCTACCCTCAGGGACATCATGGAGGCAGCTGAGCTAGCTGACATCATAGTGGTGAAGAGCATGGGGCTGGCTGAAGCTGCAGTAGAGGCGGTAAGAGAGCTCGGGCTAAGAACTCTAGTGGAGCTCCAGGTAGCTGCTCTGAGCGAAGCTGAGGGGTGCAGGAGGCCACCAGATATAGTGTCCAGCTTAGAGCTGCTGTCAGCAAAGCCAGCGCCAATAGCATCGAGGATCCACTTGCACTAATCTCTGTAAGCTATACAGCTATTCTAGGCTTGCCGGCTATCAGGCTTCTCCTGCACACATGCCTTGGCTGCACACGGCTATAGTAGCTCGCTTATGTTCACTCCCTCAGGTAGGAGCACTTTGACCTTTGGAGCCCTCCTTAGCCCCCATCTGAGCCTGTGTCTGGCTATTGAAAGTGGCACCCCATCTATTGTCTCGGCTACTTCGACAGCTGCCCCACTTCTCGCTAGAGTCTTCGCTTTGAGCACTCCCCCCTCTATGTCTAGGAACACTATGCTCTCGAGCCCGTAAGAGAGCTCTCTGAGCAGGTTCTCTGGGTAGCCTATCTTCTTCAGCAGCTTGATCAGCTTGTCGACATCAGCCTTGCTTCTGATCTTTATCATCCACTTTGGCGGGTCTCGTGTGAACTCTATTCTCCCAGGGAACTCCTCGAGCAGCTTCCTGTGCAGAGCCTCATCTAGGTATGGTGCTTCCAGAGGTACCTCTATCTCATATGCAAGCTGGGATAGCAAAACACCCACCTCCACCTAGGTAGTCACCTGACGACGCCAAGCCCGGCCATATGGCATTCGTCGAAGTGCTGACCTAGGGGTTGTCCTCCAACATACTTAAACCTTTCCACACACCCTCAAACCCATGTCAGGTGAAGCAGCTACATGCAGCTCCCTGAGGTCAGCGGTTGCCAGGATGAGGGGAGAAGGGCTAGTGAAGGATGTTGGAGCCCCCCTCTCTACAGAATACGAGATACCCTATGTGATCAGCAGGCTTGAGGGCAGGTATGCCTGCATCTTCCACAAGCCGCTGCACAAGGGGAGAGAACACAGCATACCGGTCATAGGAGGGATCTACTCGAGCAGAAAGGCTATCTCCACAGCCATATCGTCCAAGCTGCCTGTCCAGGATGTGCTCGCCAGAGCTCTTGAGGGGCGTGGCGCCACTGCCAGAGGCCAGCCTGCATTTGGCGAGAAGGTTGTGGAGGAGCCTGATGTAGTAGATGTGCTCCCTGTGCTAAGGCACTACCCCTGTGAGCCTGCCCCATACATTACTGCTGGAGTGGTGTTCGCTAAGCACCCTGACGGCTACACCTCAGCCTCATATCACAGGATGATGCCTGCTGGACGCAGCAGGCTTGCCATGAGGGTTGTGGAGGGCAGGGAGCTCCACAGGATAATATCGATGAGAGAGGATGCAGGTGAGCCTACTGAGGTCGCTATCGCCATAGGCGTGCCCCCTGCGGTGGCTTTAGCTGCCGCGTCGCCGACGATGGGGGCTGATAAGCTGGAGCTTGCTGCAGCAATCCAGGGCTCTCCACTCGAGGTAGCAGGCTGCGAGACAGTTGACCTGGAGGTTCCAGCTTGCTCTGAGATAGTCCTGGAGGGCGTGATCGAGCCTGGCTCCAGGGAGATGGAGGGCCCCTTCTACGAGATAATGGGTGTTGACATAGCTAGGATGCAGCCTGCAGTCGACGTGAAGCTGATGCAGCTCGCTGAGAGCCCACTCTACCAGGCTATACTGCCTGGCGGCAGGGAGCATGAGCTCCTGATGGGGCTTCCAGTCGAGCCTATCATACTCAAGGAGGTGAGGAAGCACGCTAAGAAGGCTAAGGTGGCCATGACCCCAGCGGGAGCTCACTGGATTGAGGCTGCGATAAGCATTGAGAAGGAGTATGAGGGGCAGCCTCTCGTAGTGGCTTTAGCAGCTATATCAGCTCACAAGTCTCTTAAGAGCGTGATAGTAGTGGACGACGACGTTGACGTTGAGGACTATGAGCAGGTGGCTAGGGCTGTAGCTCAGAGAGCTAACCCAGCTAGAGACATACATGTCATCAGAGAGGTGAGAGGCTCTAGCCTAGACAGGAGCAACCTGAGGTACGTTAATATAGGTGGGAGGAGAGTCCTTATCGAAGAGCCTCAGTCTAAAGTGATAGTGGATGCTACCTGCAAGGCATCTAGAGACCTGTTCACGAGGCCTGAGATGCCAGTTGACAAGCGTAGGCTAGAGGAGGTTCTGCTTGCCGAGTAAAGCCATACTCTGCATGGTGAGGACGAACCCACACGACCACGTGTTCTACAAGCTTAGGATGCGTGAGCTCAGGGCCCTAGCTGAGGTGGCTGGCTACACTCCTGTTGACACCATGATCCAGACCAGGCTCAAGCCCACGACAAGCTACTGCTTTGGGAAGGGGAAGGCTCAGGAGCTTAAGGAGAAGGTTGAGGCCCACAAGGCTGACACCGTGATATTCTACAACACGCTTTCCAGCAAGCAGAAGCTTAACCTTGAGAGGCTCCTCTACCCAGCTAGGGTCATAGACAGGGTTGAGCTCACTCTCGAGATATTCCAGCTCTCTTCAGCTGACGTTTTCTCAGCCCTCCAGATCATGCTTGCGTTCAAGAAGAAGGTCTTCC
>QMWA01000059.1 GCA_003661385.1 Thermoproteota archaeon
GCCATATGTCTATGATGTCAGCTAGGAGCTTCATGGTCTCTATGCTGCAGTACATATTGCTGTTCCACAGGAGTGGTACATTCTCCTCTAGGTAGAGGAGGGACTCCAGTATCGTGTGGAGGTTTGGAGTTGGGTCGCCTCCTACGAAGTTTATGTTGGCCGCGCCGTCCAGTCTGAGTGCGGCCTCTATCTTAGCAAGCTTTCTCGCATCTACCTGGGAAGCTCTGCTCCACTGAGGGCTCCACTCCTGAGATATGTCGTAGTTCTGGCAGAAGACGCATCTGAAGTTGCAGCTGTTGAAGAAGATTGTTCCAGAGCCTCCTCTACCGAGCAAGGGGGCTTCCTCACCCCAGTGGTGGAACCAGCTGGCTACATATGTCCTGTAGTCTAGCCTACACCGGCCTCTCTCTCCCGCCATCCTATTTACACCGCACCTGTGCTCGCAGAAGCAGCAGTGCTCTAGCATCCTCTTCGAAAGCTCTGCCTTGAGCTCTAGCAGGCTTGGGCTGGCTTCAGGCATGAGCTTTACGTCAACCTTGCCCTCTCTGACCTTAGCTAGCAGAGTGTGGAACTCCTTAGAGGCAGAGTCATGAAGCTTCCAGAGCTCCTCCTCACTAGCTTCCCTTAGGTTGGCTTTAACGGGTATTCTCTTGCATACCATGAACTTAGCAGGCTTCTCGTCCAACATGACCTGCCGATACCACCATAGCCTTCTCCGTACCTCAGGGTGATTCCATACGGTTATTCTATCAGGTCTGAGGAACCACATCTTCTCTGTCCAGTAAAGCTGGGGGAAGTTAAAGCTTAGTGGCTATGAGAAGAGCATGTGCTCTATCAGCTTTAAGAGGTGATCCAGCCCGATACCAGCTTCAGCAGATATCCTGACTACCTTATAGGCTTCCTTAAGTGCTGCCTCAGCTTTGCTAGCCTTCTCCTCCAGCTTAGGGATATGGTCTGCTAGATCCATCTTGTTGAGAGCTACTATAGTTGGCTTATCCATGTGGCTGCTGATCTCTTCAAGCAGGTGAAGCTGCTTCCTCACTTGATACCCACATGTCTCTGATGGGTCTATCATAAACACCACTATGTCTGCTAGCGACTTAAGGGCAGCAAGAGCCTGTAGCTCCATCTTCTTCATCCTGGATGGGGGCCTGTCCAGCATTCCGGGAGTATCTACAAGCTGTACTTTGGTGTTATGTAGCAGCATGTGGCCTAATATGAGGCTTCTTGTCGTGAAGGGATAGTATGCTACTTCAGGTTCTGCTGTAGAAAGCTTCCCGACCAGTGTGCTCTTCCCAGTGTTAGGGTACCCTGCTACGACTATGGTCGGTGTGTCTGGGTCTATGCTTGGAAGGCTCCTGAGCTCACTTGCATACTTCTTCAAGTCGCTTAGCTCCTCCGATATGTCGCTCAGCACAGAAGCTATTCTTCCTGTCGCCTCCCTTCTGAGGGATATTATCGTCGATTTCTCGCTTGACAACGTTATCCTCGACATATACTCTCTGGTGATCTTCCTCACAGTTAGCTCAGCCCACTTAGCTGCTCCGAGGCAGTGCCTTAGCCTTCCTATGCCAGCTATGATATCTGCTAGCTGCTGGTAGAATGGGTGTATTGAGGAGAGGTCTGGGAAGCTCTTGTAGACTTTCTCCAGCTCTGCTGCAGCTATCGACCCTACTATCTCCACTCTGACTCTCTCCACGTACTTCAGCCTATCTATGCCCTTCAGCTTCTTGGGGGCTGTTATAGGCCTTCTGAATGCTCTCCTGAATGCCTTGTCTATTATCTCCTCGGATGACTTGACAGAGAGCTTTCTAAATGGGGAGGTCATGTTCACCATCTTATGAGCCTAGCTACGGCTGCAGCCACGTTGATAGACAAGAGGGCTATAGATAGTGCTGCCAGAGAGATTTTCAGAAGCTTCACAGCTTTTCCCTTCCGAGGAGACTTAGACTGGAGGGCTTCAGTTAGGCAGTCTATGAGCAGCCAGCCGTCGAGAGGGGGTATTGGAAGAGAGTTCACGAGCGCTATCCCGACGTTTATGGCGAGAATCCATATAGAGTAGATCTCTAGCTTATGCCAGAGCCAGTGTAAGCTAGCTTTGTCTAAGGCCTTTATTGTCGGCGAGTAGTAGTCGTATGGGGATATAACTATGCCTATGAAACCCCTGTCAGGCAGGTTCGGGTGCTTACCAAGCTTTACCAGGAAGTCTCCTCGCGTAGTTCTTAGGAGGAGGAGGTCTCCTGGCTTTGTGGCAGAAAGGTAGGTGTACAGCTGATGTATAGTTCTGACTCTAGTGTTGTTTAGGTATAGGATGACACAGGGGGCTTTTAGGCCAGCAACCTCTGCTGGTGCCCCACCGACTACACTCTCCACGAGCACTCCACTTGGCTGCGATACTAAGAGCCCGAAAAATGACACTAGAAAGAGCAGGAAGAAGCCTGCTGTGATGTAGTTTCCTAGGGAGCCTGCTGACACTATCTTAGCTCTGCTCTTTGGGGGAAGTAGCTTCATCTCCTCTTCATCTGGATCCACGTATGCAGCTGGGATTATGGCTAGGAGAGCTAAGCCAGCGGACCTCACCTTCACACCTAAGCCTGTCGCTACTAGCCCATGCATCAGCTCATGGACTATGGCAGCTATAGCTATCGATACTACTCCCTCTACGAGCGGGATGGATACACCAGGGACTAGTATCTGTACTGCAGGGGAGGCTTTAGCAGGTGCTTTAGCTATCAGCCCTCTTATGATTTCTATTGATGGCTTCACCAAGATGGCTATGCAAACTGCTCCTGAAGCCAAGGCTACATGTGGGGCTATGGCTGAGACTGACAGAGCCAGCTTGCCTAGCTTAGCTTTAGACATCATGGCCTTTAAGCTGCCTATTGGAACCATTAGGACTAGTGGCTGTACATCTACTCCGAGCTTAGCTAACTTCCTCTTAGCAGCTAGGAGGAAGAGCCATATCGCTATGAACACAACGGCTGCTGCTATAAGCTGCTTCAATTAGATCACAGAGCTATCTTAGCTTAATGAACTTCTCCTCTGCAGCCTTCTCATCTAGGATTAGGAAGTCTATTCCATCTCCTGATAACACGTCTCTTGCTATAGCTACGCGCATTGCGTCTTCTGCCAAGCGGATAGCCTCTTCCCTGCTCATGTTCTCCCTAAATCCCTTCTCTAGGACTGCTAGCGCCAGCTCTGTCCCAGTTCCTATTGCAGCATACTTGTCTTCCAGTACGGAGCCTACAGCATCTAGGCTGTACAGCTTTGGAGCCCCTCCCTCATCTACTCCAGCAACTATCAGCTCTGTTAGGAAGGGGATCAGCCTCCTGCTATACATGAGGGTTGATAACAGCTTTGCTGACCCATAGACTGACAGAGGAATACCGGCCTCCTGCTCGTATAGGGTGAAGTTGAACTTGAAGTACTGTAGGAGCTTCTGGAAGTCTGAGGGGAATCCTGCGCAAGCTATTCCTATCCTATCCGTTATCTTAGCTACCTTCTTGACAGCTCTGCTCATTATGTATGGGCCGTAGGTTACCCTGCGGTCTGCTGCCAGTACAGCCCCAGTCGAATACACTAAGCCTACTGCTGTAGCACCTCCACTATAATACACCAAACTTTCACCTGGCTTGAATGGCTACCTTGACTTTAAAAAGAATTGTCTCCTAGCAAGCTTAGCATGATGTATGTGGTGAGCTGCTCTTGGAAGAGTTCCACTGTACCATGGCCTTGAAGTTCTGCGTAGAGGCCAGGAGGTTGATGTCTGAGAAGAGATACAGTGAGGCAGCTGAGCTTTGCTCTAGAATAAGCCAGCTTTGCAAGGCAACAGGAAGGGCAGCATGTATTGAGGAGTCTCAGATATGCAGTAGAGTTGCTGAGCTGCTCAAGAACGGTGACATAAGCGAGGCGCTTAAGCTCTGTAAGCTTGCGGTGATAAAGTGCCCAAGTGGTGTGAGGGCTACGCTGTCAGCCTAGACCACACTTATGTGCCGCAGCGTCCTCGACACGGTTTCAGCCAGGCTCTCTACACTCCTGCCAGCTATACAGATGCAATAAGCTTTATCCTCCTCTCTCCTGACCCAGTACTCTGCGACAACATCCATCTTCTCCCTGGAAAACAGCCCACTTTTTTCATAGTAGTAGCCTGTAACCCTGCTTACCTTTTCGTGGCAGATTCTACCAGACTCCAGCTGGCTTACGCCTGTAGTAACCAGCTCTCTCTGAGTGAGCCTCTTGAACACCTCTTCCACCAGCTTATGAGGGGGGTGTTTAAGCTGGCTAGCAAAGTGCCATCTTACTAACATCAGTGATGTGAGATTCCTCCGCATGACAGCATAGGACTCCCCTATTGCTATGCTTATCCTCTGTAGCTCAAAGCCTTCAGGCAGGTCGAATGACACGCCTAGCATAGCCCATAGCTCCTTACCATCATCTCTATGGCACTTTAAGCTGCTGACTATGCGCCTGTAAGACAGCATGTCAGCTAGCTCATCGTGGAGATATAGGAACAGGATTAGTGCTCTGTTCTTCCTTTCACAATACCACGTTAAGCCTACTCCAGCAGCGGCCCCTTCTACCCTGAACTCCATGGCTCTATGGCCGTGTATAGTTCTGTGAGACTTCCTCTTCACTTGGAGCCCTGATTTAGCGAGCCTCTTCTCCATACGCTTGATGATGTCTAGAGGGCGCACTGCACTCTCTACTGCTTTCCAAGTGAGCTCTAGCCTCCTACCGTACTTCAGGTCCGAAAACGCTACTTCCCCCTTCTCTCTCCTTACTTTTACCTCAGATAGCTCCCATCCACTTGGAACCAGCAGCTCAATGCCAACTACTCCAAATGGATACATAGCAAACCACTCTAACCATGAAACCTATTTTAAGTTATGAACACTGGTCTAATGGGGGGATGTTGAAGGGAGCTAGGCTTAAGAGCGCCATTGGGATACAGCTCAAGAGCTTAAGAGACTTAGGGAGGCTTGCTGCAGCGCTGTCATATAAGCCTCACTCTGAGACTCCAGTAGTTTACAGATTCAAGCTTAGAGAAAGTGAGTACCTGGCGGTACTCTACTTTACACCAGGCTACTATGACCTCTCAGCACTCCCCATACTATACTACTATAAGCTCAAAGATGGAGAGATAGAGGATGAACCGTTCATAGCATACAAGATAGATGAGGAAGGTGAGGACATAAAGCTGACGCGAGCTTACACAGCAGGCTATAGGCTCTTTCCCATACTAAGGCTTGAGGAGCCCCTACACCCGATAATAAGAGAGGCTATCGAGGGAAGAAGGAGGGAGTAGTTGACGGAAACTAGAGTGTTCTTTGATGCACACATCCACAGCATGTACAGCAGAGCTACGAGCAAGGAGATGAACCTAGAGACGCTCTCTAGACAGGCAGCAGCCAAGGGACTCAACATGCTTGGGACAGGAGACTTCACACATCCACTTTGGCTTAGGGAGCTCAAAAGCAAGCTTAAACCCGTTGAAGACACGGGGCTCTACGAGTACGGTGGGATACTCTGGATGCTGACCACCGAAGTCGCCACAGTTTATGAAAAGGGTGGTAAAGTCAGGAAAATACACCACCTGATACATGCTCCAGATTTCGAGGTAGTTGAGCAGATCAATGCTGAGCTATCCAAGTACGGTGACCTTGCTAGAGATGGAAGACCTATGTTCTCTGGGCTTACATCGCCAGAGCTCGTTGAGATACTTATGGAGATCAGCAAGGATATCCTAGTTGTCCCAGCACACGCTTGGACCAGCTGGTGGAGCGTATTCGGAGCTTTCTCAGGATTCAACCACATCAAAGAGTGCTATGAGGATCAGATAAAGCACATTTATGCTATTGAAACAGGGCTGAGCAGCGACCCTCCGATGAACTGGAGAGTAAGCTGGCTTGACGACTACACGTTAGTAAGCAACTCAGATGCACACAGCCCCTGGACCTGGAGGCTTGGAAGAGAGCTTAACGTCTTTAGCCTAAGGAAAGTAAGTTATTGGAGCATAATTGAAGCCATTAAGCAGAAGGATAAGAGCAAATTCCTTTTTACCGTAGAGGTTCCACCAGAGTATGGGAAGTACCACTACACAGGACATAGAGGCTGTGGCATATCTCTACATCCTAAGGAGGCTATGAAGCTCTCTAACATATGCCCTAAATGTGGGAGAAAGCTGACAATAGGTGTACTACAGAGAGTTGAGGAGCTGGCAGATAGACCAGAGGGATACAGGCCGCCTGACGCAATCCCCTTCAGGTATCTACTGCCTCTGTATGAGATAATATCATTCGCTACAGGAGTCGGGACACACTACTCTAAGCAAGTTGGAGACATGGTAGCTATGCTAGTGAAGAAGTTTGGCTCTGAGCTCAATGTCCTGCTGTATGCGCCCTACTCGGAGATCAAGGAGGCTATTGGAGACAAGATAGCTAACGCTATCATAGCTATGAGAAGGGGAAAGTTCAAAATAGAGCCGGGTTATGATGGGGTATATGGAAGGCCGGTATTCGGCGAGCAGCTTGGTGAACAGCAGTGTACTCTCTTGGAGTTCGGTGATATAGTTGAGTGAGATAGACCGCGAGCTTGAACTACTTAAAAAGATGCTTAGCAACGATGACATAGAGGAGATATGGATTAATGGGCCAGGACTACCGGTCTTCATATGGCATAGGAAAAGAGGCATGATAAACACGGGGTACAAGCTCTCGAGAGACGCCATAATAACATTTGCTAAGAGCGTTGCTAACATGAGTGGAAGGCCTCTAAGCGAGGAGACTCCGCTTCTAGATGCGAGCCTGAGGACAGGAGACAGAGTCGCGATAGCTTTGCCACCAGTTTCCCCGAGAGGGCCCTCAATAACGATCCGGAAGTTCAGGAGAAAACTCTACAGTATAGTAGAGCTCATCGAAAATGGGACGATAAACGACTTGGTTGGAGGCTTTTTGTGGGTTGCTGTAGAGGGGCTCCGTGTTAGGCCCTTAAACACCCTAATAATAGGTGGGACGGCAAGCGGGAAGACCACGCTGCTTAACGCCATATGTACCTTCATCCCATCAAATGAAAGGGTCATAACGATAGAGGACACAAGAGAGCTCAATTTAAGCTTCATACCGAACTGGGAGCCGCTAGAAGCTAAGCCAAGCTACACTGGTGAGAGAGGAGTGACAATGGATGATCTGCTGAGGCACGCCCTCAGAAAGAGGCCAAACAGGGTGATAGTTGGAGAAGTTAGAGGAAGTGAAGCTACTACACTGCTTCAAGCCATGAACATCGGACACCTAGGGTCAATGGGAACACTACATGCTAATAGCGCTAAGGATGCCATAACTAGGTTGACATCCCCGCCTATGAGCGTGCCTTTCGAGATGATTGGAGTATTAGACCTGATAGTCTGTCTGAGGGTGTGGTTCACTAGAGGAGGTACTATAATTAGGAGAGTAAGTGAGATATATGCTGTAGGAGGGCTTGGTGAGAAAAAGCCCACAATGGACCCCATTTTCAAATACGACTTCACATCAGATAAAATCGTGATGGAAGCATATCCATATCTAGCCTACGAGAAGATAGCTGAAGTCCTGTTGATATCACCAAAGGAGATAGAGAAAGAAGTTGAAAGAAGGGCTAGCATACTTAGAAACATGGTTAAAAGCGGGATAAGGAGCGTAGTAGACACAAGAAGGATATTTGAGAGGTATTATGAGGAGAACATCTAGGCTATCCTCTCCACGGTTTCGACTACAACACCATAGTGTGTTAAGGCTATCGGGATTAGCTGAGTCCTTAAAAGAACCCCACGAATCTTCTGGATGAAGAGCGTGTGATCCACTCTGTTTTCATGTACTTTAGCTTCAAACTTCAGAACACAGTCAGCTAGCTCCTCGATTACAGCCTTAGCCCTTGGCTGCAGCACAGCAGGGTCTAGCAGAAGGAGTATCATAGGGCCCTTTTTGACCTCAAGAGCTAACTGAGCCATTAGCGTGACAAGCTCTGAGTCGTTTAAGAGAACAGAGAGTTCTGTAAGAGAGTCTATTAGAATGCTGTTAGCGCGGGTACAGGCCTCTCTGATCTTCTTAACTATGGCAGTAAGCTTCTCGCTAGATGAAAGGGCAAAGCCTATTGGCTCTATTGTAAGCAGGTTTATCGTGGGTGTTGTACGCGACACTATCTTGATTTGACCTTTGACATATTCAGTGTCCTTGAATACCGTTATCACAGTGGACCTCAAGCCGACTTGCACGGCTTTGCTGACTACAGAGTAGGCAAATGCATTCCTCAGCGAGCCAACGTCGCCCTCAAGGAGAACTAAGGACCCCCTAGGGAGCCCTCCCTCTAGGTACGTGTCTAAAACCTCTACACCGGTTGGAATCTTATCTGTTGTTGGTGTAACCAATGCTAGGCACCTGCAGTCTGCTTAGCATAGTAGAAGCTTCTAAGGGTCTTCTCGATTGCTCTTAAAGACTCCTCTATGTCTGCTATAGCCTCTGCGAACTTTGCTTGTGTTGCAGCAGCATCCTTCAGCCTCTTGATGTATGAGGTGAGGTCATTTAGCATAGCAGTAAGGCCTTGTACTGTACCAGATAAGTCTCCAACTACCTCGTTTAGGGCTGCTACTGTAGCAGCTATACCCTGATTTGCCTTAGCAACCTCCTCACCAAACGACTTAAGCTCGCTGACACTGCTAGAAAGAGAGTCAAGCTTCTTATTTAGCTCCGAAAACCTCTTAATTGCCTCGTTTAAGGCTGCTACTGTAGCAGCTATGCCCTGGCTTGCCTTAGCAACCTCCTCACCAAACGACTTAAGCTCGCTGACACTGCTAGAAAGAGAGTCAAGCTTCTCACTCAGCTCTGATACGCTTCTTGTTAGGTCTGAGA
>QMWA01000060.1 GCA_003661385.1 Thermoproteota archaeon
AGCCTACCTTGTGCTGCTGGCAGCCGCCATCCTAGGTGCTCTGGTGCTCAGGGGAAGCAGAGAACGCGAGCTAGTAGTCTTCTGCGCAGGATCACTGAAGATCCCCCTCGAGAAGCTAGCAGAGGAGTACATGAGGCAGCACCCTGGCGTGAGCGTCGTAATCGAGGCTAGCGGAAGCGTTGAGGCCATCAGGAAGATAACTGAGCTCCAGAGGAGGTGCGATGTCCTGGCCTTAGCAGACTACAGGCTGATCCCATCCTACATGATCCCAGAGCACACAAGCTTCTACGTGACCTTCGCCACAAATGAGATAGTCCTCTGCTACACCGACAAAAGCAAGCATGCTGGCGAGATAACAGCAGACAACTGGCATCAGATCCTGAGGAGGAGTGGTGTGAGATATGGGTTCTCAGACCCCAACAAGGACCCCTGTGGCTATAGGTCTGTGATCGTGATAGCGTTAGCTAGCTTGCACTACGGTGACCCAGCTATACTAGAGGAGCTCGTGCTAGAGAAGAGCAACATAGAGCTCAGAAAGCAAGGTGGCAGGCTGCACCTGCATGTCCCAGCCTCACTGAGCGTTAGAGGCGGGCTTGTTGTGAGAGCTAAGAGTGTAGACCTCATAGCCTTGCTTGAAGCAGGGTCGCTAGACTACGCTTTCGAGTACAGGAGTGTAGCAGTTCAGCATGGCCTCAAGTTCATAGAGCTCCCCAGCGAAATCAGCCTGGGCAATCCACTACACGAGGACTTCTACAAGAAGGCTTCAGTGCACATCCTCTGTGGGACAGACAAGGAGAGGGAGATTGAGGGGAAGCCCATAGTATACGGGGCTACGATACCTGCTACAGCTGAGAACATGAAGGGTGCAGTCGAGTTCCTAAAGCTCCTGCTAGGCGACGCCGGCAGAGAAGTCTTCACCACATGCGGGCAGCCATTCCTCAGGAAGCCAGCTGGCTTCGGTGAGCTACCAGAGGAGCTGAAGCCTCTAGTGGGAGGCTAAGGCACCTGGGTAGTATAGCACTCTACCCATGTCCTCTGGAGCCCTATACCCTGGCAGCTCCTCGATCTTCTCTCTGAACTCCCTGCTCCTCAGGGTATCGAGGAAGCTCTGAACTCTCCTAGCAGTCAGCCTGTCAGCTGAGACAGCGAAGTCAAAGCTCTCCCATCTCACTGGCTTGAACCCTAGCCCAAGAGATTCAGCAGCATACCTCACAACCACAGCCACATCAGCTCTCCTTGAGGCCACAGCCTCAGCAGCCTCCAGATGCGTGTGGACCTCGTACCCGTAGCCCTTGGCCTTGAGCTTAGCCTCCCTAGGCAGCCCCAGCCTCCTACACTCCTCGTCCAGCATGATGTCAGTCAGAAGCCTGGTGCCTGACCCTAGGGTCCTGTTGACCATCTTAGCCTTCCCCAGCAGGACATCCCTTAGCGTGCATGGCTCCCTTCTCCTGTATGCTAGCCCAAGCTCCCTCAAGTACCCTCTGACCAGCATAGCCTTGTTCTCAAGCCAGAACCTGCTCACATAAGGCTTGTTATAGCAGCCTGAATCAGGGTCATAGAGGTGTACTCCAGCTACATCAGCTACACCAGTCATCAAGTAAGCTAGGCCTCCAGCAGACCCAACCCACCTCACATCAACCTGGCACCCCTCTCCCCTGAGCAGGTCAAGGAGGAGCTCTAGCGCAGGGTCATGGCTTCCAGCAACCCTCAGTGGAGTCACATAGCCCTCAGGCTTCCCCTCTACAGCCCTGGATGCAGCCTTCAAGGCAGCCTCATACAAGCCTAGGATCCTCCTCCCCACTTCAGTGAGCTCACCGCCTCCACCTGAAGCCCCTCCCCTCCTGCTCCTAACGACCTCACAGCCGAGAGCCCTCTCAAGCCTAGCTAAGCTCCTCCAAGCCACAGTATAGGGTAAACCAAGCCTCCTGCAAGCAGCCCTCAAGGACCCAAGCTCATCAACAAGCTCAAGAACCCTAGCCAGCCTAGAGTCCAGAAGCCCCCCATCAAACCTGATGGAAACCTCAACAGAAGCCCTGACCTCCGCCAACATACAGCCCCAAGCCCCACCACACAACAGGTTAAAAGCCTGCTATCGTGCTCCAGTCCACTGTGGTAGGCTTAGGTACTCCTGGAGCTTCTACAGCTGCTAGGAGCTTGTCCTCTGTTAAGAGCACTGCACCCTGGTAGGCTGCTGTCCGTAGATGACCCTGTCAAAGTAGCCTTTTACACCTGCTTCTAGCAGCTTGTCTGCTATCTCCTCCACCTTAGGGGCTGTCAGGGCAGTTTGATGCAGCCTTTCATCTCTGAGTAGAGCTTCAAGCCCTCGCCTATACGCCTCAAGGTAGCGTGCTCTCCTGGCAGCGTAGCCTCATGTGGCTTGTAAGCTGCCGGCTCCCCGCTAGCTGCTCAATGCCCAGGCTGCATGCACGTCTTCTGCTTTAGGGAATCAACCTCCAACATGAGGTCATGGTTAAAGCTGCTAGCCCCTCCACTTTCAAGCTCACCATGCCAGCGGCTTCAACTGGGCTAGCTGAGGCCAGGGAGCTCTTACAGCTGAGGCAGCTTGAGCTGCTAGCCTTCAGGAGGGCTGCATCCAGGTTTGGAGCCCAGTTATTGAAGTGGGCTCGATCCACCATCTCTAGGACTGCAGCTATGCCTACTGCACCTCTATCAGGGTAGTCGAGTAGGTGCTTTAGGATGTTGCTGAAGTTGATGTCGATGTTAGCGGCGTTCTCCGTGGCCTTGAGCTTCCTGCCAGTGACGTGCTCTATGTAGCTTTTGTCGGGGTTCAGCCTCACCCAGTGCCCTCTGGACTTGAAGGCGTTGTAGTTGACTACTATATGAGGGTGGTCTCTAGCTGCCTGCATGTGGTCTCTGGTGAAGCCTAGCTGCATTACCTTCAGCCAGGGTGCGTTCGCGGAGATCTCGTCATAGTGGTAGCTGATGTCCCTCTCAAGCCAGAACTCGAGGGCTTCACTTGGCCTCATGACCTCTGGTGGAGCCTTAGAGAACAGCCCCTCCTTAGCTGCTGCTAGAGTGACCTCCATCGAGTAAACCACCCTGCTCCTGCCCTTGTAGGTGACTTCCCACCCCCTGAACACGAAGTCCTCGTCTTCCTCGAGCGCACCACTGCCATCCACATCTGTGGTGAGCTGGCCACGAGAGCTGACTGCTGTAAGCTTGCCGTCGTGGTTGTTGTCCAGGTAGAAGCCTGCTCTTGGGTCGTAGTCTAGGTTTGTGAAGTCTATTCTGCAGCTTGTCTCATTGCATGAGCCCTCCACGTACATCAGGTTCCTGAAGTCATCCCAGGGTATGCCATCCCCGTCAGCGTCCACACCCTTATTTGGGTCATCTTTCACCTTACCTAAGTCTCCCTGGACATAGTGGTCTCCAACCGGAGACTCGTAGAACACGATGTACTTGATGCCCTCAAGCCCAGTGCTGTGGCTGGCGAACAGCAGGCCAGCTAGGTTCCCACCGTTAGAGCGAGCATAGAGCCCCACCTCATCTACTAGCACATTGTAGCCTACGTAGTCTGAGATCAGCTTCCCAGCTGTGTTCCTAAGCCTACCCTCTGCGAACTGGGCTACAGCATACAGAGCCTCCACGCTAGCACGCCCCCTGTAGTCGAACTCTCCTCCACTCCTGATCTCACCAGCTTCCCCACCTGGAAGCAGGAAGTAGAGCCATATCACACCATGTGGATCAAACCTCTCAGAGAGCCTTGGGAGAGTACCTGCCTCACGCCCACCAGGCACGCATATGACGACTGGAGCCCCCTCCCTGAACCTAGGCTCCCTAGGGTAAGCCATGAGCACCGCAACACCCTGAGGCTCAGCCACACTACACGGAACCCAGAACACCACGTACTCATAGCCCCCAGAGGCATAGGGGCCTCTCTCAAGGCTTGCTGCAGGAGAGCTAGTAGGGCGAGCACTCCTCCAGACTACAGCCTGGAAGAGCGCCAAAGCCAAGAGAGCTGCCATAAGCAGGAGTGCAGCCAAGCCTAGCACAGCTAGCGTCCTCTTACCAGGCACCAGGATCACAGAGCACAGCTAGACAAAGCTCTTAATTAAGGTTAGTAACCTGCAGTCTAGACATGCTGTCCAGGCCAGCAGAGCTCTAAGCCTCAGCTCTACCTGCGTCTCGGAGGCCTCTGCGTGCTGTAAGGAGGCTGCTAGCTGGGTGGTGTTCAGCTTCTCCTCTTGCTTTGGGCGAGCTCTCTTATCGTCTGGTAGGTTTGGAACTCTGGAGCGAGGCTGTCATAGACCCTGGAGGCTCCAAATGAGAGGACTTGCGCGTCGTTTCCCATCCAGCCTCCGTGCACTGGGTAGGTGAAGACTGCTCCCATCTTCGTGAAGAACTCATCTGCCATCCTTATGAACATGCACTGCTCCTCTGGAGTCAGGTTCTGGCTGAAGGCTCCGAGTGGAGTCCTGGAGGTTGAGGCCCAGTCGATGAACACGAATACTGGGACATCACCTAGCTTCTCTCTGATCTGTGTGAGCCACCTGCTCCACTTCTCCTCATTGAGCTTCATGCTCAGCACCTCTTTAGTTGACGGAGACAGTGTGACGAAGTCTAGGCTCGGTGGTGGGTAAGGGAACCTCACTGCAGTAGCCCAGCTGCCGACGTAGATGTACCTGCCCTTCAGCCTGCCATACCTGTGGATTTCATCCACGATCTTGCATGCTGCCTCATAGGACTCCTTTACAGCAGGGTGGTAGACGTCTCCAGTTATCCTAGCGAGCATGCTTGCCTGCTTGAACAGCATATCTATCCATATAGCGTCAGCTCCACAGTCTATCTGCTTCATAGCCCAGCTTAAGAGGAGCTTCTGAAACCTCTCATTAGTTATGTCTGGGAAGTAGGCTGCAGCCTTCTCAGGGCTATACTCGCTGCAATCCATGCTGGGATCCACCCAGAAGTGGCTCTTGCCAAACTCACACTGAAGCCTCTCCTTAGAGAAGTCTATCCCCCACTTCCCTGGGTCCAGAGCCATCTCCCATGTCTCAGGGTACCTTATGACCTCGTGGGTCACAGGATCCCAGACAGCTCTCCTCTGGATTATCTGAGCTGGAATCGCTCCACAGAAGATCACGTCCGGCAGCTCGCTCTTGATCCTAGCTATAGCCTCCTCGAGGTGCCTGTAGCTGTATCCCCTCTCCTCACAGAGCTCCCTAGCCCTACCAGAGAGCTGAGAGCAGTACTCAGGGCAAGGAGACCACCTCCAGAACCCCCTGAACACGAATTCAGCACCAGTCTCCTTGAGAACCGCCACGATGTCATCTAAGCTCCTGCCAAAAACCCTACATGTGTCAGTCACCCTCTCATAGAGCACCGCCACCCTAACCCTAGAGAGCCTCCCTGCCTCCTCCACGCGAGGAGCCTCCTCCAGTGCTCTAGAGGCCTCCTCAAGCAGCCTCTCAGCTTCCTCAAAGCTCCCCCTACCAACAGCCGCCCTAGCTTCAGCTAGAAGCCTCTCCACCTCAGCTACATCATACCCCACACTCCTCCTCTCAAGGCACATGCCCTCAAGCTCAGAGAGCCTAGCGAGAAGCTGCCTCCTCACCCTGCCCCTGCTGTAGCTGCCATAAGCATAGAGCAAAGCTCCCCCAACCACAGCTAAAGCCACAGCAGCCAGCCACTTCCTACCCAACACAAACCCCCAACACCACAGAAGCTAAAGCTTAGATCGGTTATGAACCATTCATCCACAGCCATGAAGCCAAACCTACAAGATCCCCTACAGCTCACAAAGCCGCCTGTAAAACACCACACCCTGAAGAACTCTAGTCCCCAGGTGAGCTGTAGCCAGATGATACAGCTACCACCATGCCTAGCACTCTACAAGACTTCTAAGCCTCTCTTAGTCTCTTTAATCGCATGCAGGCAAGGCTTATATTCTTCTAGCTGCAGAGCTATCGTAGGCGAGCTACATGGGACATATAGGAGAAGTCATCAGGCTTTATGGTGATGACGGTAGCCTGATAGCCACTAAGACTGTGGCTGTGCCTGCTAGGGGCAGGTTTGGTGGCTATCCTAGAGATGTGTTCGGGGTGAGTGCTGTGGCACCATGGTCGCTGAGTCCTCTAGCAGCTTAATAGCACCTTGTGGCAGGTGTCCTGTGACGAGAGGTGTTGGGTGGAAGCTTGCTTAGGATGTGGCAGCTTATGCTGCTTGTACTGCTGGGAGTGTTTCCTCTGCTAAGCTTTTCTCCTCCCTGCTGTGCTCCTAGATTTGGTTTCAAGCTTGTGATAAGTGAGGTCTTGTATGATCCTGTTGTTGAGGGGAATAGGCCTCAGTATGAGTGGTTTGAGGTCTCTAACTGCGGCAGCTTCCCAGTGGACTTGTATGGGTTTGTGTTTGAGGATAATGCTCATAGGATGGTTGTAGCATGTCATGTTGTGCTTGAGCCAGGGGAGCAGCTTGTAGTGGCTAATAATGTCACGGCTTTTAGGGAGCTTTACCCCTGGTTTAGAGGGAAGATTATTGAGGAGGTGTGCTCGGCTAGCACTGAGACAGATGACCCGAGAGACTGTGGGAATGCTGTGCCAGTAGACTACAGCCCATTCCCACATGAGGACATCTACTTGAACAATGGTGGAGACTGGATCAAAGTGTACTACCAGGATCCAGGTGAGGGCGACCCAGAGGGCTCAAGCTACCTCGTTGACGCTGTAGCCTGGGAGAAGCCTCCATCTAGAGTATACTTCACTCCACCGAGCTCAAGTGAGGTGGGGGAGTGGAATAGGGAGGATGTTGAAGACGGGTACTCGATACAGAGAGATCCAACTTGCATGGATACAGACAACTGCGACCTGGACTTCAAGGTGTACCCCCAGGGGAATATTTCAAATAAGGTGACGCCAGGCTACGAGAACACAGCAACACCCTTATTCCCCAGGTTAAGGCTGCTATCCCTCAACATGACACCTATAGCTGAGGCCTCTCCTGGTGAGGAGTTCCTGGTAGCTCTTGAGGTCTGGAACCCAAACCCCAGGGCTACACAGGTGGAGGCCATGATCTCAGCGGTAGCTGACAGCACACCGCTGACATTTATGCCTCTAGCAGCTAGCATCGAAGGGAACACGGGGGTGCAGCTGGTGTTCAGGCTGAAGGCTCCAGAGGAGGCATGCACCATCCTCGTATCAGCCATACTCCTCTCAGATAGAAGGATTCAAGGCGTGGATTCTGCTTCAATCGAAGTGGGCAGCTGAGTAAGCCAGCAAGAACACAGCACTCAGCTAACACTGTGGTAGCTGCCAGCGTAGCATCTCATGGAGTTCTAGTGGAGCCACTAGCGGAGCATACGGATAGGCTCTACTAGGCTAGTTAGCCTGCTATCAGGCTCTTCAGCTTCTCTAAGAGCTTTCTAACGTCTCTTGCATACCCTCTGACTGCTATCTCAGGGAGCCAGCTTTCGTAAAGATTCTGGTGTAGCACGCTTGCTGCAGCAAACAGGCTTCTCAAGCTTGGGTCTCCTTGCTCTAAGCTGAGCTTCACAGCGAACTCGTGTAGGCTACCATGAGACCTCAGTATCATCCCTCTCTTAGCTGCCACAGCCTTGACCATGAGAGCAGCTGCACCCCATAGCTTCTCAGACGCATTAGCTAGCTTACCCTCAGAGAGCAGCTCCTCACCTTCAGCAAAGTATGTCTCTGAAATCCTAAGGTAGACTTCAGCTCTCTCAGCTGGGTCAAGGGTGACGCCAAGCCCCTTACACAAAGCTTCTAGAGCAACCTCCTCAACACTAACACCAATGCTTCTACTCCTCTCCCTAAGCTGCCTCTCAACTCTATCAGGGATAATAAGCTCCAGGATCCCCATCACATGTAGGAAGCTAGGCTAGCTAATAAGCATTGCCATATGCATGGGCACTGAAGGCTTTAGCCAGACTCAGCTGCCTTCAGAGCACGCTGCAAGCAGCCTACTGCCTAAGTGCTGCTACAGGCTGAGGACGCTAGCAACACCTTATCAGAGGATAAGTACACAGTGCCTCAGTGAGTTAATGATAGAAAGGAGGAGCTTGAGGAAGCTGAGGAGAGGTACCTGAGGAGAGCCGGGACAGGATATGATCAGCCATAGGATCCTGCTTGATGCAGACGTGTATCCCTACGAGTAGAGTGCAAGGGCCATAGATGCTATCCCTAAGAGTATTGTTGGAGCATACGCTTGCATGCAGAGGCTATTGATGCGCTTCTCGATTCTAAGTAGTCTTTTAGCCTATGTTGGAAGCTTTTATATCCTTTGGACACGTGATGGTGTAGGTGGGGCATGTGAGAGAGCCTGTTAAGCTCTATTATGGCAGCAGGTCTATGGAGGTTGCTGCGCTTATAGATACGGGAGCTACCACCCTGATCTTACCTAAGGGGGTTGCTGAAGAGCTGGGTGTTGAGGCTCTTGGTGAGATGGATGTTGAGCTTGCAGACGGGTCTCTGAGGAGGGTGTGTTATGGTGTTGTGGAGGTTGAGGTGAGGGAGAGGAGAGCGCCTGTTATAGCAGCTATAGTCGAGAGGGGGGAGGTTTGCGTTGGTGTGGAGGCTTTGGAGAGGCTGGGGCTGGCAGTGGATCCAGCTAGAGGCGAAATCTACCCGACAAGGAGGTTTGTGACTAGGCTTTAGCCTGCTATCACCCCATCTACCAACTTGATGACTCTACTCGCGTATGTTTGGACTAGTGGGTCATGTGACGCGACTATCACAGTGGTGTTGTGCCGCCTGTTGACCTGCTTCAGCA
>QMWA01000061.1 GCA_003661385.1 Thermoproteota archaeon
AGCTCATCCAGCCCCTTTTCCGCCATGAGGCTTGCGATGTGGGCGTGGTGGTGCTGTACCCTCTCAAGGGGGACCCCAAGCTCCTCTGCTAGCCTCCTAGCTAGCCTCGTTGTGTGGAATGCTGGGTGGAGGTCACATGCTATCACGCTTGGCTCAGCTCCAACTAGCTTCAGCAGGTGGCCTGTAGCTTCTCTGAGGTACCTTAGGGTTTCAAGCTTCTCCACATCGCCGATGTGCTGTGAGGCAAAGCACCTTCTCCCAGCCAGGATGCATGATGTCACCCGCTTTTCTCCCCCAAGGGCGAGGACCTCGGCTTTGAGCTCTCTTCTGAGCTCTATTGGGGCTGGAGCGTAGCCTCTAGACCTCCTTATCAGAGCTGGGCTCCCGGCTACGACTCTGAGCACAGAGTCGTCGCACCTCTGGGCTATCCTCCTGTTGTGGAGGAGGAAGTAGTCCACTATGCTGCCGAGCTTCCTGATTGCTTCGCTGTTGTCCTTTACTATGGGCTCATCTGGGGGGTTAGCGCTGGTCATTACAAAGGCTGGCTCCCTAGACCAGTCGAACATCATTATGTGCATCCCAGTGTATGGCAGCATTACCCCGACTGTATGGAGCCCTGGGCTTATCTGGTCAGAGAGGTAGTAGCTCTCGCTCTTCTTCAGGAGGACTATAGGCCTCATGTAGGACTTGAGGGCAGCCTCTTCTGGTGGAGTGACCTCTGCGAAGGTCTTCACGGCATCCAGGTCCCTGGCCATTATGGCGAATGGCTTCTGTCTCCTATGCTTTGCTGCTCTAAGCCTCAGTATAGGCTCTGATATCGTCGTTGCTGTAGCTAGGTGGAACCCTCCAATGCCTTTGACCGCCACAATATGTCCTTCATCTAAGAGCTTCCCTACCTCCCTGACAGGGTCCTCGACATCGATTTCCTCTCCGCTCTTGTCGGTTAGGTAAGCTCTAGGCCCGCAAGCTGGGCATGCTATGGTCTGTGCGTGAAACCTCCTGTCAAGTGGGTTCTCATACTCCTTCCTGCAGTGGCTGCACATTTGGAAGTCGATCATCGTTGTGTTGGGCCTGTCATATGGTAGCTTCTCTATGACTGTGAATCGTGGGCCACAGTTCGTGCACGTTATGAAAAAGTAGCTGTACCTTCTGTCTGAGTGGTCTCTCATCTCTCTAATACAGTCATCGCATATCGAGACATCTGGTGGTATTATGGATGCTCTCCTGCTTCTCTTGGAGCTGCTCCTCCTTATCTCAAATCTACTGAACTCTCCTCTGCTCTCTGTGAGCTTCGCCTCCAGTGAGAAGATCCTTGCGAGCGGAGGCTTCTTCTCTCTTATCTCCCTCATGAACCTTCTTATGCTGCTCTCATCCCCCTCTACTCCGATGAATACTGTAGCATCTCCTCTATTCTGGACAAACCCTACTAGCCCATGTGATACTGCTAGCCTGTAGATGAAGGGCCTGAACCCCACTCCCTGCACTATCCCTGTGACTGTTATCTCAGCTCTCATCTCAGATGCAGCCTGATCAGGTAGAACTTTAAAGGGGGCGCTCTGCTCTCGGATACCATGCTGCCACGTGTCCCTGATGTGCTGTGGGAGCCTGATGTATGCAGGTTCAAGGGGCTGTCCATAGCCTTGGCTATAGTCCAAGATGTCTCCGTTGTGAGGAGGCAGCCTGAGGTTGATGAGCTCAGGAGGAGCATTGAGGAGAAGGTGAGAGCAAGCTACACCCTCAGCTCGCTAAAAGATGTCCCATACATCAGAGCTTACAGAGACTTCTTTTGGAGGATGGGAATTGACCCAACGAAGCACAGGCCTGCCTCTGAGGCCTTGATCAGGAGGATCCTAAGAGGACAGAGCATCCCCCAGATACTGAATGTCGTAGACCTGTATAACATCGCTTCAGTAGAAACTCTAGTGACCATGAGCGCATACGACCTAGAGAAGGTTTCTCCCCCTCTCAGTATTAGGTTTGCTAAGCCCAGCGAGGAGGTCGTTCTCATCGGAGCTAGGAGAATGAAGCTCACTGGCCACGAACTAGTCCTAGCTGACTCAGAGAAGGTGCTCTGCGTCTATGTGCACGGCGACGTTGACGAGTGCAAGGTCACTGAGGACACTAGAAACCTGCTGCTTGTAGCATATGGGGCTCCAGGTGTCTCACCAAGCTCTGTAAGAGAGGGCCTCGAGAAAGCTGTAGGCTATATCATAAAATACGCTGGAGGCTCCCCCTCTGATGTAAGCTTGCATGAGTGCTTGAGGTGAGCGTGTTGGATATAGGTGAAGCCAGCTTCCTCAGGATAAGGGTTCTGGTTGAGGATACCTCAGGCTTCTCAGAGGGGCTTCTAGCAGAGCATGGCTTATCTCTCCTAGTTGAGGTCGGAGGTAGAAGCGGCGTCGCTAGGCTGCTGTTTGACTGCGGTCAAGCCTACAGTACTGTAAGGCATAATGCTGAGAAGCTCGGAGTCACCCTAAAGGATGTCAGCTTCATCGTCCTTTCACACTGCCACTACGACCACACCGGTGGGCTGCTCGGAGTTCTCAAGGAAACTGGGAGGGTGCCTGTTATAGCTCATCCTGAAGTCTACAGGCGTACTTTCCTCCTGAAGCCTAAGTTCAGGTACGTTGGTGTGCCGTTCACGAAGGAGGAAGCTGAGAAAGCTGGCGCCATACATGTTCTAGCCAGAAGCCCGCTGAAGCTCTGTGACGGCCTTGCTACAACAGGAGAAGTCGAGAGGAGAGCTGAATTCGAAGCCAGAGAGGCTCTTGAGGCCTATATGCTGTCTGATGGTAGGCTCATAAGAGACGAGCTGAGAGACGACTTGTCTCTGGTCGCTAACGTGAGAGGCAAGATAGTAGTCATATCAGGGTGCTCTCATGCAGGCATAGTAAGCATAGTAGAGCATGCCTCTCAGCTAGCTGGGGGAAAGCATGTTTACGCCGTGGTTGGGGGGCTGCACCTAGCTGAAGCTAGTGAAGAGAGGGTAAAGCTGACAGCAGAGAAGCTCAGGGAGCTTGGAGTCGAGAAGGTCGCGGTTGGCCACTGTACTGGGCTCGACGCGATGTACATGCTTAAGAGAGAGTTCAGAGAGGGCTTCACACAGCTGCACGTCGGGTCTCTGGTAAAGTTCTAGAGGCTAGTGGGCATAGTGGGTCTGGGCCATCAAATGTCCCCCAGGCCTTGAGTGACCTAGCATAGCACCCACCTAAGCATATCTCCCTAGTGTTGCAGTTCAAGCATGGCTCTCTGAGCATAGGGTTCGCTACTCTTCTAGAGAGCTCATGTGACTCTGCTTCTTCCCAGGCTTCTCTCAAGCTCCTCTCTCTGACAGATGTCAGCCTGTAGTCTAGCACATCACATAAGAGTATTTCTCCACTTACTCCTATGTCGATTACGCTAGCCACTCTACATGAGTAGCTGGCTGTGTGGTGTGCTATGCTTGCTGCGAAGGGCATGCACCACAGGCTCGCTGGCATGGAGGTCTCTATGACAGCCTTGTCTACCTCAGTGATCACCTCGTATACGCGGTCTGCTGTCAACTGCCTTAGCTTAGCTCCTCTTCCAGAGGGCATTAGCGGTATGAAGCTGAGGAAGCTTGCCCCAATGCTGTCAGCCAGCTCAAATACCCTCCCTATGCTCTTTGGTGTGTCTGGCGTAAGCAAAGTCACAGTAGAGAACTCTACTCCATGCTTAATCATGCTCCTAGCTGCCTCCTCGACGTACTTCCATGAGCCTCGCCCTCTTATTGCCTCGTGCTCTTCTCTTACACCATCCATGCTGAGGTATACGTGAGCCTCTAGCCTAGCTAGCCTAGATGAGATGCTGTCGCTCATAGCTATTCCACTTGTGACCACTGTAGCATATATCCCGTGGTCAGCTGTCTCCTTGAGAAGGCCTAAGAAGTCCTTTCTAAGAAAGGGTTCTCCTCCAGAGAACCCTATATGAGCCACTCCAAGCTCTGCCGCCTCCCCAATGATCCTTAAGCATTCTTGTGTGCTAAGCTCGTCGGCTCCTCTAAACTTAGCTGCGTAGCAGTGTATACACGATAAGCTGCATTTCCCAGTGATTATCCAGATGATATCCGACATAAAGACCCCCAACATGGTGAAAGCCTTCACCTTCAATAGCCAGCATAACTACTGCCCATGCCATCCTGTAATCTTGCTGCAGTGCAGTCTTTTTGGAGATAAGCCTACTTTACCCTTATGAGCTTAAACGATCACATGTCTTTAGCAGGTTCAATGGGGATTGTAGCGGCAAAGTTTTGGCATCATCCATGGCTGCTTTTCATCGGCAGCGATTGAGCTAGCTTCTAGCACAGCAGACTTTCTTCACTTTAGTCTTAAGCGTTGTCTGGATTAAAGTAAGGTGGGGGAGAGCTATATTTCGAAGGATGGCCCTGTCCACTTTTCTACTGGGTAGAGGTTCTTTTCGTATAGCTTTGGCTGTGGTAGCTCTAGTGGTAGCCCCTTTCTCTTTCTTATCTCCATTATCTTGTCTACTTGCATTGCTTTGGGCAGCTCTCTGAAGCCGCTTGGCTCATACCCCCAGAAGCAGCGGCCTTGTGTTGCTGACCTGAGTAGGTCTACTAGGTCTTGGGTTTCTGCTGCTGGTATCTCCCCTGTTATTCTTACGAGGTCTTCCATGTGCTGTATCTGCTTTATCGTAGCTCTCTTCTTGTTTAATATAGACATTACTTGGCCCTCTGTTCCTATTGGTGTTGTTATGTCTATTCTGAGGATCGGCTCGTATAGCCTTGGTCTTGCTGTGAGGAATGATATGTTGAGTGCTGCCATCACCATGGATCTTACCTCAGAGTACCCTGTGTGAGCTGGGTCTGTGTGTACTACTGCATCTGTTATGACTGCCTTGACTCCTAGCGTGGGCTCTCTGGCGAGCGTTGCCCCATTGCAGAAGTCTATGAAGTTTGACTCTATGTAGGACTTTATCCTGTCCAGCCTCTGGGCTCCTCTTGTGTTGTCTACTAGGATGTTCGTTCCGTATATGAGCCAGATTCTTCTGGCTTCCCTGGAGTCCCATCCAGCTTTCTCGTGTAGGATTTTCGCCCTCTCTTTCCTGTCCATTTTGTCTGTTATCACGCCTTTTCTTATGAGGTCTACTGTGACTGGGTCTAGCGGCTCCACATATATCTTTATCCTGTTTAGGGCGTTGTTAGACTTGGTTTGGACCTCCATTCCCCTTTGTGTTGGTACTTCCCTGTAGACTATTATTGGTGGTGAGACCTTTATCCTTACCATCTCGTTTATTCTCTTTGTTAAGATCTCGAGCTGTAGTGGGTCTATTCCGGAGAGTATGTACTCCTTTGTCTCCTCGTCTATTCTGAACTGTGCTGTTGGGTCTGCTGAGACCCATAGCTTGACCCACTTGCCTAGCTTATCTAACTCCTGTGGGTTGAGTGGCTTTATCGCTATCGAGACGACAGGCTCAGCAGCGTACTTTATCTCTACAAATGGTGTGACACCTTCCATGTCAGGAGCTACTATGGTTTCTCCAGCTGGACAGTGGAACCCATAGAGTGCGAAGAGGTTCCCTGCTGGTATCTCTGGTATGTCTAGTATGTCTGTTATCTCCATGACTCCTAGTCTCTGTACCCTCTCTAGCCTCTTTGCTGTGAGCAGTCTGACCTGCTCTCCTGCTCTGAGAGTCCCTGAGAAGACCCTGCCTATTAGAACTACTCTCTTCGTCCTTGGGTGTATGAAGAGCTTTGTTATCATGGCCATCAGTGGGCCATCTGGGTCTATTCCTCTCATGGCCTTTCCAAGCTCGGAGTCCTGGTCTCCTGGCCATATCCTCCTTATCTTCTCTGGCTGGGCTTCCTTTGGTGATGGGAGGTGCTTTACTATCATTCTTAAGAGAGGTTCATCTAGTGGCAGGTTTTCTCTGAGCCATTTTTCCTCGCCTTTCTCGTACTTCTCGAATATGACCTTCGGGTCTATTCCCTTCTCCTTTAGGATGTCTATTGTAAAGCCCCAGCCGTGCTTTGCTGACCCTATTGCTATGGTGCCGTCTTGGAACGATACTCTCCACCCTGTGTCTGGAGCGTACTTCTTGATCAGGGAGTTTACGTCCATTGCTATCTGCTCAAGCCTCTTACCTACCTCCTTTGGTGTGAGCCTGAGTTCCTTGATCAGCCTATCGACTTTGTTTATGAACAGGACTGGCTTGCACCTCTCTTCTCCTACTGCTAGCCTGATGTTTGTCTCAGTTTGAGTCATAACTCCCTCCAGCGCGTCTACCAAGAGCACTACTCCATCGCTTCCTCTCAGTGCTCTTGAGACCTCCCCTGTGAACGATATATGACCTGGTGTGTCGTTCAGCTGGAAGAGGTAGTTTTGCCCCTGGTAGTCATATGAGAGCAGAGCTACGCTGGTGAATATCGTTATCCCTCGTTTGCGCTCCTCCTCGTCACTCGACCTGCCTGCACGCGCGTGCAGGCAGTTAGTCGGTGAGGAGGAGTTCTCCAGCTGCATCCGGGCTCATCAGCCCAGCTCTCTTCAGCAGGTAGTCTGTTGTAGTGGTCTTTCCGTGGTCTATGTGGGCTACTATTGAGAATATCCTCTTATTTTCTAGGGCTGTACTCCTAACCATCTGTGCTATCTCATCTGGGTTCTTCACTCTGACCATTCTGCACACCTATCCTAGGTGCTTAGTGCTTGTAAGCTCAAAAAATTTTACCTGGTTTTGTAGGCTGCTCTGGCGTATTTAAGGGTTACTGCCATCCCATCTGGTAGCCTTTTATACTCTTCAACTTGACCAGCTTGGGGTTGGCTGTTGGCTGATAGAGCTAGGTTTGGGCCAGCTGGTTTTCCCGTCGGTAGGGATGTACGTGGCCCTGATGCCATGGCCTACTTGAGGGAGGTTGGGCTTGATGCAATGGAGTATCAGGCTGTCAGGAGTGTGAGGATGAAAGCTGAGAAGGCTAGGGTTCTAGGGCAGGCTGCTAGCGAAAACGACATCCTCCTTGCTATACATGCCCCATATGCTATAAACTTGGCTTCTAAGGAGAAGAGTAAGTTGAAGGGGAGCAAGGACAGGCTGTATGCAGCTTGCACGCTAGGCTACTACATGGGCGCTGTACACTGCACTTTCCATCCTGGATACTACAAGGAGCTTGACAAGGATGAGGCCTTTAAGATGGTGAAAAGGGGTGTTGAGGAGGTTGTTGAGAGGCTCAAGCAGGAGAGGATTAAGATAAAGCTTGGCCCTGAGACCACAGGTAAGCCTAGCCAGGTAGGCTCTCTGGATGAGGTGCTAGAGCTGGCTGCTCAAGTCGATATGGTTGAGCCTACAATAGACTTCGCCCATATACATGCGAGGGAAGGCGGTGTCATAAAGTCTAAGGAGGACTATGCTAGGATACTTGATAAGATAGAGAGCACTTTGGGAAGTGATGCTGTTAAGAACATGTTTATCCACTTCAGTGAGATAGAGCTTACTAGCAAAGGTGTTGGTGAGAAGCAGCATCACGAGCTTGGCTCTGGATACGGCCCTGACTTTAAGCCTCTAGCTCAGCTGATTGCTGAAAGAGGGCTCACCCCAGTCATAATATGCGAGACTCCCTTGCTAGACTTGGATGCGATCAAGATGAAGAAGATATACCAGAGGGCACTGCGTAGAGCCAGGAGGTAGCTCCTGATCTTGCTACGCCATAGGCTGGATCTTAATACATTCTGAAGGTGCCCTGGAGGAAGTGGGCAAAAGTTATTAGCTTAGCTGCGGAAGCAGAGTAGTATGATAGCTGAGCCAGCTGTTATGTTCAGGGACAGGAGGACACTAGACTTAAGCTATGTTCCAGAGGAGCTTCCATGCCGTGAGCAGGAGAGGAAGCAGCTACTTGAGTCTCTGCTGCCAGCAGCTGCTGGAGAGCATTCCCGTCAGGTAGTGATTTCAGGTGAGTATGGTGTCGGGAAGACGGCGCTAGCTAAGAGAGTCGGCAGAGATCTAGCTTCCATTGCAAGGGAGAACAGGTACAAGTTCAGGTATATCCACGTGAACTGCAGGCATAAGTCTCCGCTGATTGTGCTAGCTGACATCGTATGGAAGTCCTTTGGCAGGAGAATACCGACTAGAGGCTGCTCTCTAGAGGAGCTGCTCCAGCACTTCAGATACTCGGTCATCGAGGAAGGCGTCAGCCTCCTTATAGCTCTAGATGAGGCCGACTCCTTCTGGTATTATGGTCGTGATGGAGAGGTTCTCCTCTACAACCTAGTTAGGTTCTCTGATGACTCTCTTGACTCTGACCTCCCCTCCCTATCCCTGATGCTGGTATGCCGACTAGACTTCTTGCTCAAGGAGACACTGCATGGCGATACGCTAGCTCTGCTGAGAGACCAGGTGTACCTGAGGAAGTATACCCTAGAGCAGCTTCGTGAGATAACAGAATACAGGGCATCTAAAGCCCTGTACAGGGAGGCATACGACAGTGAGATAGTAGACTTGATAGCCAGGGTAGCTGAGCCCTTTGGAAGCGCCAGGGTGGCCTTACAGACCCTCAGGCTCGCTGCTGAGAAGGCTGCAGCTGACGGCTTGCCCAGAATATACCCTGAGTACGTCAGGGAGGCTGCTGAGTCAGTCTGTCCAAGAGACGGCTGGGGGATTAGTGAGCTGACTACGGAGCAAGCTACCATCCTGCTAGCAGTAGCTTCCCTTCTGAAGAGCCGAGAGAAGCCTTATGTGAAGACAGGCGATGTCTGG
>QMWA01000062.1 GCA_003661385.1 Thermoproteota archaeon
GTACAGAATATCTGGGCTTCCAGTTGTGGAAAATGGGAAGCTCGTCGGGATCATAACTAGGAGAGACACAATTGGAGCAAGGCACACAGATCACGTCAGGAGCGTGATGACACCGAGAGAGAAGCTAACAGTCATGTTTGAGGATGAAGTAGGAGAAGAGCTTGACGTGGATGCTGCACTAGAGAGAATGTACTCTAGCAGGGTAGAGAAGCTGCCTGTAGTCGACAGGGAGTGGAGGCTCACTGGGCTCATAACCCTAAAGGACCTGCTGAGGATGAGAGAAGGCCAGGAGTCTAGCAGAGACGATGAGGGAAGGCTTAGAGTAGGAGCAGCAATACCAGCACCACTCACACCACTCCAAGAGGAGAGAGTGCTCAAGCTGGATGAAGCTGGATGTGACCTGCTTGCGCTCGATGTAGCCCACGCCCAGAACAGAAACGTGATAAAGGCTATTGAAAAGGTGAGCAAGAAGGTTAGCAGCTGGATCCTCTTCGGTAATATAGCTACAGCAGAGGCAGCAGAGGAGGTACTAGGCTCAAGCGAGATAGAAAGCCTAGCAGGGTTTAGAGTCGGGCTTGGAGGAGGCTCCATATGCACGACAACCGTAGTCACAGGGGTAGGAGTACCAACGCTGACTGCAACAGCCCTGGTAGCAGATGTCGTGAGGGAGAAGCTTGGAGACAAGTACTCTGTTGTAAGCGACGGAGGGATAAGAGGGCCAGGAGACGCCATAAAGGCCCTTGCAGCAGGAGCTTCAGCTGTGATGATGGGCTCTGTGTTCGCTGGCGCAGAGGAAGCTCCAGGAGACAAGGTGTTCATAAGAGGAGTACCGTACAAAAAGTATAGGGGAATGGCCTCCCCCTCAGCCTTAAGAGGAAGGTACGCAGCAGACAGGTACAGCTCCACAGTGAAGAGGGTCCCTGAGGGGATAGAAGGCTATGTCCCATACAGAGGGAGTGTATCATCCATAGTAAGGGAGTTTAAGCTTGCAATCCAAGCTGGAATGGGCTACATTGGGGCAGCTGACATAAGGCAGCTATGGGCTAAGAGCAGGTTCGTGCTCAGAAGCCAAGCTGGAATGCAGGAAGCCAAGCCGCATACAGTGATCTCAGGTGATGACCTCTGAAGGAGTATGTAGCAGTAGTAGACCTCGGAGGCCAGTACACCCACCTGATAGCAAGGAAGGTAAGAGAGCTAGGCGTGTACAGCGAGGTCATCCCAGCTAGCAGAGCACGCGATGCCATGGAAGACCCAGCAGCTAAAGGCATCATACTCTCAGGGAGCTACAGGAGCGTCAGAAGTGAAAGCAGAGACTGGAGCATACTAAAGGAGGCTAAGAAGCCTGTTCTCGGAATATGCTACGGCCACCAGCTCATAGCCCACGTGCTAGGCGGAGAAGTCCAGGAGGGAGTTGGAGAATATGGTAGAGTAGAGTGCAGGATAGCTAGGAGGACAAAGCTGCTGGCAGGCGTCAGAAGAAGAACTGTAGTCTGGATGAGCCACAGAGATCATGTCACCAGGACACCAGACGGCTTCACAGTAGACGCGTGCACAAGAAGCTGCAAGGTAGCTGCCATGAGCTGTGAGAAACTCCAAATATACGGGGTCCAGTTCCACCCCGAGGTGCACCATACAAGAGAAGGCAGGAAAATCCTGAAGAACTTCTTATTCAGAGTATGCAGGTGCAGTGGAGGCTGGAAGCCAGAAGACACCATAGACCATAGAGTAAGGCAGATAAAGCTCACAGTAGGAGGTGAGAGAGCGCTTTGCGCAGTGAGTGGTGGAGTAGACTCGACTACAGCAGCGCTGATAGCTAGAAGAGCGATAGGAGACAACCTAAGGTGCATCTTGATAGACCACGGGCTAATGAGAAAAGGAGAGCGTGAAAGCATACTGAAGTCCCTCAGCAGCCTCTTAGGTGGGATAAAGGTCGTAGAGGCACAGAGCAGGTTTCTGGGCAGACTGAAGGGAGTAGCAGATCCAGAGGAGAAGAGGAGGGTGATAGGAGAGGAGTATGCGAAAGTCCTGCAGGAAGCTGCTGACGAGGAGGGGTGCAGCTTCCTGATACAAGGCACGATATACCCTGACAGAGTGGAGAGTGGAAGAGGCCAGGCATCAGAGGCAAGCAGGATAAAAACCCACCATAACGTCGGTGGGCTGCCAAGCTGGCTGAAGCTGAAGGTAGTAGAGCCACTAGCAGACCTTTACAAGGACGAGGTCCGGAAGATAGCTGCTAAGATAGGCGTGCCAAGCGAGATAATATGGAGACATCCATTCCCAGGTCCAGGGCTAGCTGTGAGGGTAATTGGCGAAGTGACACCAGAGAAACTACACGTATGCAGAGAGGCATCGCATATAGTTGAGGAGGAGCTAAAGAAGGCCAAGCTATACAGGAAAGTCTGGCAGGCATTCGCAGTAGTAGGCGATGACAAGGCAACAGGAGTAAAAGGAGACAAAAGAGCACTCGGCTACATAGTAACAGTCAGAGTAGTCACATCAGTAGATGGCATGACAGCAGACTGGGCTAAGCTGCCCCACAGTCTGCTAGATAGGATAAGCAGCAGAATAACAGGAGAAATTCAGCAGGTAACCTGGGTCACCTATGCAATCACAACAAAGCCACCAGCTACAATAGAACCAGTTTAAAACCTCACAGCTTCAGAAAGCAGCAAGCGAGGATCCATCTCCATGTGAAACCACCTGACATCGAGTCTACACCTGTTAGCTAAGAAAGGCCTCCTGCAACAGTGGTGTAGGGGTAAGCCTTCCACTACTATTACGCAGCTAGGAATCGGCCTCATATACCTAAAATGCTCAGAGTAATGACATCTGCTCTACTGCAGTTAGCAACACTTATATCTTAAGTACTACAGTTAGCTAGATATGAGGAAAGTTGTTGTGCAGGTGAGGCTTCCTGCAAAGCTTGTGGAAATGTTAGATAAGCTAGCAGACGAAGGCTATTACAGCAACAGAACTGAGGCTATAGCGGATGCTGTAAGAAGACTGGTTGAAAAGTACTCTGGTGGTGGGAGAATAGCCAAGGTTGTGAGACTTTACCAGCTGGGTATTAAGGCTAAACCTGTAAGCATAGAGGTCAACCCACAGGAGGTAAGGAAAGCTCTAAGCGATAGATTTGGGACAGATAATGTAGATGAAATAATGGCGATAATAAGGAGGAGATCCAGATGATCTTTGTAGATACAGATGTGCTGGCAATCCATCACATTTTCACATGGGATAAGCGGAGAGAGGCCAATGAGAAGGCAGTAGCCTACCTGAAGGCTAGAGGAGCAGCTATCACAATCCATAATCTACTAGAGTTGTGTGGGCTATATGGAGCAGCTAACATGGGGGATAAAGTGGAAGCGGTCATTGAAAGGTACTTAAGTGGTGTAGAGTTCGAGGTGAAGTTCCCTCCAGTCATAGAGGACTGGGGGAGGTATGTTGAGACCATGGCAGAGTATGTGAGGAGAGGACTTTCCTATAGTGACGCGCTTATAGCATTCTGTGTGGAGGCAGCTGGAGGAGAGCTGTTTATCACGTGGAATAAAAGGCATTTTGATGGCAGGCTTAGAGCTAGAGTGCTTACACCAGTAGAGTACTTGGGGGAGCACCGTTAGCTATGCTGTAAATGACTTCATGAGAAGCTGTGGGTTTATCTCTCCAGCCGAATATGTTTTTCCTGTCATGATGTCGTTTACGACTATCTTAGCTGGAGCGAATAGGCCTTTATCTATCTTGTAGAAGTCGAAGCCAGCTTCCTTGAATATCTCGTAGAAGGGCTTCCCATAGCTTGGAGAAGCTGAGGCTGGAGCCTTTGGAACAATATCCTCTAGCTTGTCTCCCCCCTTAACTACTAGGTACACTGCTCCCCCTAGCATCAGAGCGTCATTTGTCCTGCCCATCTGGACTGCGCTATCTGGGTGTAGTGGTGCTATTGGAGCGGAGCCGCAGCCGTATAGTATGGAGTTTGGGTTTAAGCCTAGGTCTACAAGCTTGTGGATTCCTGTCTCCACTATTCTCCCTGCTATCTGGGTTGAGCCTGCTAAGCTGCTTGTAGGAGCAACTACTATGTGGAGGTTTCTAGATGGCACTCCTAGATCCCTGGCTATCTTCTCAACAACGCTCTCTGGTGGGAGCTTGTCTGCTTCAAGCTGCAGCACAGCTACCTCAGGAGGCTCAGAGTAGTTTAGCAGCTTGTAGATCCACTTTGGCTTCCTTACTATAGCTCTAGCTGGGCCTGAACCCATTGCAAAGTAGCCATTGTGGGATATCTTCCAGCCAGCGAACTGTGAAGCTAGCGTCGACACTGCTGGGTAGTCTGTGGTAACATAGACACAAGGCAGGTACAGCCCTCCTACATTCATTGGAGCTAAAGAAGCCCTTCCGAGGCCTCCTAGGCATATTTCAGTGATGATAAGGCCAGCTTCAGTGCTTCCCTCACACTCCACGCCAGCATCGACTACAGTAGCCTCAGCAATCCTTTGGACTGCAACCTTCAGCTCACTAGCTTCATCTATCAGCCTATCAAACAGCTTGAGAGCACGCTTGTTCATGTCCATTCAGGCACCAGGCTGCCAGGGGAATGGCTATAAATTTCACATACCTGTAGAAGGCAGGTGACCTCTTGTCTCTCGAGGAGGCTAGAAAGCTTGCTTACATTGCAGCTGCAGGTAACGCGCTGAAATACGGAGAGGCTAGAGTTAACCCTGTCCTCGGCAAGATACTGGGAGCTATGCCTCAGCTGAGGAGCAGAGCTAAGGAGGTGAGGAGGCTTGTCGAGGAGGTCGTCGCTGAGGTGAATCAGCTGCCGAAAGAGGAGCTCATCAAGATAGCTGGCAGGGTGAAGGAGAAGAAGAGAGCTAAGGAGGAGAGGAGGTGGCCTGAGCTAGTGAACTACAGCAAGTATGATAGGGTTGTGACCAGAGTAGCACCAGAGCCCAACGGGTACCCGACTCTAGGGCATGCCAAGGGGCTTCTGATACCGTTCATATACGCGAGGCTCTACAAGGGAGTCTTCCAGCTGAGGTTCGAGGACACCAACCCTAGAGTGGAGAGGCTTGAGTACTATGATGCTATTAGAAGCGAGTTTGCAGAGCTGCTAGAGGCCACTTCAGAGGAGCTTGGGATAGGCCCACCGAAGTGGGATGTCGAGATAATAGAGTCAAATGACCTCCCAGTGTTCTACAAGCTCTGCAGAAAGCTTCTAGAGGAGGGGAAAGCCTATGTCTGCACCTGCAGCCAGGAGAAGGTAAGGGCTAACAGGAAGCTGGGATTAGAGTGCGAGTGTAGAAGGCGGGGTGTGGAGGAGAACCTTGAGCTATGGGAGCTCATGCACACGACTCTCAGGGAGGGGGAGGCACATGTTCGCCTTAAGACCGATATGAAGCATAAGAACCCCACTATGAGAGATCCAGGCATATTCAGGATAATAGAAGCTGAGCACCCTATTCAGGGCACAAAATACAGGGTCTACCCTACATATGACTTTTCAATATCAGTAGAGGACTCGCTGACAGGGGTAACTCACGCATTCAGAAGTAAGGAGTTCGAGCCACACGTTGAGGTGCAGAAGACCATAATAAGGTACCTTGGGCTCAGAGAGTTTGAGATGATCCAGTTTGGGAGGATAACTGTGGAGGGAGTGCCCCTCTCGAAGAGGTATATTCGGCCTCTGATAAAGAGCGGGATCTTATGGGGGTGGGATGACCCTAGGATACCGACGCTAAGAGGTCTAAAGAGGCGAGGAGTCAGCTTCAGAGCGCTAGCTAGATTCATATTCGAGATGGGGCCGAGTAAGGTCGATGCTATAGTCAACATGGAGTCCATCTACGCCCTGAACAGGAAGATACTGGATCCCATAGCAGAGAGGTACATGTTCGTACCAGACCCAGTGAAGCTCGTAGTGGAGGGAAGTGAGCTGCCTGAAGATGCCGAGCTGCCAAAGCATCCGAGTAATCCCAGCTTGGGCACCAGAAGGGTCAAGCTATGGCCTAAGAGTGGGAGGCTGGAAGTCTATGTGCCAAGCAGCGACTTAAAGAGCTTGAGAGCAGGAGAAAGGATCAGGCTATGGTCGCTAGCGACCATCAAGCTAACCAGCGTGATGCCAGATATGGCCAAAGGAGAGCTAGCAGAGCACCAGCTGGGAGTACCAATAGTGCAGTGGACGCCAGTAGAGGGGTGTGTTCCCATGGAGGTCGTCTACCCAGATAGCATCTTCAGCTATAGGGTGCTATCTGGCTTTGGTGACCCTGGCATCAGAGAGCTCAAAGAGGGAAGCATAGTCCAGCTGCTGAGAGTAGGGTTCGCTAGAATAGACTCCCACGGCAGGGTGACAAGAGGCATACTAGCTCACAGGTAGCTAGATCCACTCCGGGGAGGGCTTAGATGCTCTATAGCTCCTGTACTTTAAGCCACGCTCCTCAAGCCTCTTCTTAAGCTCACCAGTGAGGTAGAGTTCTTCAAGCTCTAGCTCCTTAGCCACCTCCGGGTACACCTCACTTAGCTTAACCCTGAAGAGCTCTATGCTGGATGGAGTTGAGAAAGAGGACACCAGAGAAGCCCTCAGCGAGACACCGGCATCAGACAAGTTTGCTATAGCCTCCATCTGGAGCCTGTAGAACTCGGGTTTAGCTCCAGTTAGCCTTGAGAACTCCTCTTCATCGCAGCCTTTGAAGGACACACGGACTACTAAGCTGCTAAAAGCTGCTAGATCCAGGCACATGTCGAAGTCGTAGCCAAGTAGCATCCCATTTGTCTCCAGGACTACAGTAGCCCCCTTTAGGGCGTCTTCCACATGCTCTAACATAGCCTTAAGGTGCTGAAAGCATGTACCAGGTAAGACAGGCTCTCCACCGGTGATCTTGAGCAGGAAAGACCTCTTCCTCCTAGCTCTATGTAGGAGAAGAGATGCTGCCTCACTAGGGGTCAGATAAACACCTTCATGCGGCTCGAGAGCGTGGTGAGGAACCCAACAGAATATGCACCTAAGGCAGCATCCAGCTAAGTTGATGTAGGCACCAGGAGCAGGAGAGCCAAAGTCCCTGTGGTCAAAAACCATCCTCTCTGAAGAGCCACATGTAGACCTAGAGCACACCCGGGAGACCTTTTCAGCCAGATGGATCGGGTCAAATGGCATAGACTACACTGTCTGTGTAAGCATCTTCTTGAATATCACCTTCTGCTTAAGCTTCTTGGAGGCAAGCTGTAGGGGTACACGGATTTTACGCTCCTCCCTGCTTCTCACCTTCACTATGCCAGCATGAACTGCACAGCTTACACAGTAGTACTTTACCATCGGGCGTGCAGCAACGTATGCACCACCCTTCTCAAGCTCTCTAGCTAGCTTAGCCTCAACTGGAGTATACCTCTTAGTCACTCTTATAGCCTTGTCAGCTGGCACTAGCCTCCCACACTGTGAACATGGCACAGGAGGCTCTCGGCCCACGGATCCAGCCTTCTTCCTCCCACCAGACCTCCTTTTCTTAGGCAAAATCCATCACAGCAAAGAGACAGCCACTCATGATAAAAACTTTTCCAAAGTTAGCTGCCGATTGCTAAGGTTCCCCTGCGAGCCTGAAGTATGGCCGAGGGAGGCTAGCTGCTCTCCTGCTCAAGCCAGTGCTTAGCGTTGCATGCAGGGCAGTGTACGTGTTTTCTCCCCTTTTTCCTAGGGTTAACCCAGAACTTAGCTCCACAGCTGCAGGTTATCTCCTTAAGCTCACCCTTAGCAGTCCGGTACCTGACGACTACGCCACTATACTTCAACCACTCCACCAGGCTCCTCCACCACGGCAGGTATTTTAAACATCACTAGCTGACATAGCTTAAGCACAGCAGCTTAATAACTCGAGAGGCAAGCTGCTGACTAGCTGGTGGGCTAGATGAAATTTGGGTACATGAACAACCCCTATCTGGATGTTTTCAGCGAGATCGATGTCGCTAAGAATGCTGGCTTAGACTTCCTGGAGCTCACCATAGAGTGGCCTATGGCTACTGCAGACTACATTCTCCAGGAGAAAGAGAAGCTGAGGAGCAGGTTGGAGGAAGCAGGGCTTGAGGTCGTGACCCATGCTCCATGGTACATTGAGATAGGGCACCCATATGCTAGAGTCAGGAAAGCAGCGATCGAGGAGCTTAGGAAGGTTGTGGATGCTTCCGCTGAGGTTGAGTCTGAGCTGCTAACAGTACACCCTCATACTCCAAGATGGGTTCATGGCAAGGAGTTCAAGAGCCAGATAGTGGAGGCGAACATAGAGTCTTTAGCTGAGCTGACTGACTACGCCAGCGAGAGAGGAGTTGTGGTTGCCATAGAGAACGTTGACCACGGCTTCTTTAAGTCTGTAAAGAGCCTAGTTGACATAGCCAACAGGATACCGAAGCTCATGTTCACGCTAGATGTAGGGCATGCCTGCATGCAGGGGTCTGATATGGAGAAACTCAGGTCGTATGTGTCAAACCTCTACCACAAGCTAGTACACCTACATGTACACGACAACCTAAGAGATGGAAGCGACCTCCACCTGGCTGTTGGAGCAGGCGAGATAGACTGGAGGGCAGTGTACAAGGAGCTGGCTGAGATAGGTTATGATGAGAGAGCTTGCATTGAGGTGCACGTCGGAGATATAGAGTGGGGGCTTAAGATAAGCCTAGAGGCTA
>QMWA01000063.1 GCA_003661385.1 Thermoproteota archaeon
AGCGCCCTAGCCAGCCGGCGGTGCCAGCGCAACCTTTTTAACTGCAGTCTCAGCCACCAGCTAGGTGATCCATATTCTCCGTGGGAGCCAGCTGGCGTGAGATCGAGGAGAAGTGGCAGCGCCGCTGGTCTGAAGCAAAGCTCTTTGAATCCGACCCAGATCCAAGCAAGCCGAAGTTCTTTGTCACAGTAGCTTACCCATACCCGAACAGCCCACAGCACATAGGCCACGCTAGGACATACTCCCTGACAGACGCCTACGCAAGGTACCTGAGGATGAAGGGGTATAACGTGCTGTTCCCAATGGGCTTCCACTACACTGGAACCCCAATACTAGCTATGGCTAAGAGGATAGCTGCAGGAGACCCTGACATGATCAAGACCCTAACAGACCTCTATAAGGTGCCAGAAGAGGACCTGAAGCAGCTGACCGAGCCAATAAGGATAGCCAGGTACTTCCATAGGGAGATAAAGCAGGGCATGAAGGAGATGGGCTTCTCAATAGACTGGAGGAGGGAGTTCACCACAATAGACCCAATGTACAAGAAGTTCATCCACTGGCAGTTCAGGAAGCTGAGCGAGAAGGGGTACCTGACTAGGGGAAGCCACCCAGTAGGCTGGTGCCCTAGCTGCGGGAACCCTCTAGGCCAGCACGACACCCTAGGAGATGTCGAGCCTGAGATAGAGGAGTTCACCCTCATAAAGTTCAGGATAGATGGAAGGGTGCTCCCAACTGGGACCCTGAGGCCTGAGACAGTATACGGCGTGACCAACATATGGGTCAACCCTGAAGCAGACTACGTGGAGGCTGAGGTCGACGGCGAGACCTGGGTCGTCAGCAGGCAGGCAGCTGAGAAGCTAAAGCTCCTAGAGAAGGCAGTAGGCCGCGTGAGGCCGTTCGACATAAGGAGCATACTAGGCAGGAAGGCAGTCAACCCAGCAACAGGCCGAGAGATCCCAGTACTCCCAGCCCCATTCGTAGACCCAGAAAGCTGCACCGGAGTAGTGATGTCTGTGCCAGCTCACGCCCCATACGACTACGCTGCCCTACTCGACCTGAAGAAGAACCCAAGCTACGCTGAGAGGTATGGGGTCAGCAGGGAGGTAATAGAGGAGCTGGAGCCGATCCCCATAATCAAGCTCGAAGGCTACAGCGAGGTTCCAGCTAGGGATGCGGTGGAGAAGCTTGGCGTGAGGAGCCAGAGAGACGAGGACAAGCTGGAGGAGGCCACGAAGGAGGTCTATAGTGCAGAGTTCAGGAGGGGAGTCATGCTCGAGAACACACCCTACGCTGGGATGCCTGTGTCAGAGGCTAAGCAGAGGGTCAAGGAGGACCTGATAGCAGAGGGCAAAGCCGACACCATGTATGAGGTGATAAACAGCCCAGTCTACTGCAGGTGTGGAGCAAAGTGTGTGGTTAAGATATTCAGAGACCAGTGGTTCATAGACTACAGCAACCCAGAGTGGAAGCAGCTCGCCAGGGAGTGCCTCGGAGCCATGAGGATAGTCCCAGAGAAGCTCAGGCAGGAGTTCAAGGACGCAATAGAGTGGGTCAGGCAGAAGGCATGCGCCAGAAAGCAGGGGCTAGGCACCCCGCTACCATGGGACCCAAGCTGGATCATAGAGAGCCTATCAGACTCAGTCATATACATGGCATACTACATCATAGCGAAGTACGTCAACAGCAAGCTGATAGACCCGGAGAAGGTGAAGGACAGCTTCTTCAGCTACGTGTTCCTAGGAGAAGGCGACCCAAACAAGGTCGCTGAGGAAAACGGGGTGCCCAAGGAGGTCTTAGAGGAGGTCAGGAGAGAGTTCCAGTACTACTACCCACTTGACAGCAGGCACTCTGGCAGAGACCTTGTGTGGAACCACCTGACCTACTTCATATTCAACCACGTAGCGATATTCCCGAGGGAGCTCTGGCCCAGGCAGATAGTGGTCAACGGGAGCGTCCTGAGGGAGGGGAAGGCCATGTCGAAGTCGCTGGGGAACATAATACCGCTGAGGCAGGCCATACGGCAGTATGGGGCTGACACCATAAGAGCTACTGTCCTGAGCACAGCAGGCCTGCTAGCTGACGCAGAGTTCAACGAGAAGATCGCTGCCTCAGTGTCCAAGGCGATCCAGGGGTGCTACAGCATGGCGCTGAAGCTAGTGGAGTTCTCAGAGGACAGGGAAGAGGACACCCTCGACAAGTGGATCCAGTCAGCTATGAGGGAGAGAGTAGAGCAGGCCACAGAGGCGATGGAGGAGGTTGAGCTAAGAAACGCCATACAGGTAGCCATGTACATGGTACCGAGGGACATAAGCAGGTACCTCAAGAGGAGGATGGGCAGCAGCCCAGCTAGGAGCACAGCCCTGAAGATAGCTAGGGTGTGGGCTAGGCTGCTCGCCCCCATAGTGCCCCACATGGCAGAGGAGCTCTGGAGCAAGCTAGGTGGAGAAGGATTCGTCTCAGCAGCCAAGTGGCCTACCCCAGATGAGCTAGCTGAAGACAAGGAGGCTGAAGCAGGAGAGATGCTGGTAGACACTGTGCTGGAAGATGTGGAGAGCATAGTCAAGGCTACGAAGATCAAGCCAAGGATAGTCCACATATACACTGCACCAGAGTGGAAGTGGGAGGTATATAGGCTTGCAGCAGAGCAGGCGCTAGAGGGCAAGCTCGACCCAAGAGAGCTAACCAGGCAGGTCATGGCTAAGCCTGAGATGAGAGCTAGAGGCAAGGAGGCAGCTGACCTAGCTAAGAAGGCATGCGAGGACCTGAGAGCTGCCCCAAGAGAGCTAGTAGAAGCTCTTCTCAGCATGAGAAGCGAGCTGAGCTACCTTGAGTCAGCTAAGAGCTACCTGGAAGCTGAGCTTGACGCTGAGGTCAAGCTGTACATGGCAGATGACCCACAGAGATACGACCCAGCTGACAGAGCGAAGCGTGCTCTGCCAATGAAGCCTGCAATCTACCTGGAGGCATGAGGTTGGAGAAGCTCCTAAAAGCCTACGCTAAGTGCCTAGTAACGCTAGATGGCCTCTGGTTCCTAGCTGCTGAGAGGAAGCTTGGACTAGAGGAGGCAGCAAGCTTAGATGCTGAAGTCTGGAGGGAGTACGCGTGCAGGGAGCTCAGAAGAGTAGCTGAAGCCATCGGAGCTGAGGTCAAGGGCATCGCTGACCTAGCCACGGTAGCCCCCTACCTGCCATGGCTTATGCTGAACGACTACGTCATAGAGGTCAGCGGCAGCGCTCTGAGGCTTAAGGTGACCTACTGCAGGCCTCAGGAGGCGAGGATACGCAGAGTCATCAGGCGGTTCCCATGCAGGCGTGTTGGGGAGGAGTACTTCAGAGGCCTGGTGGAGTGCCTTGAGAGGCCTGCTAGGGTCAGGTGCCTAGGCTGCCCTCCTGACAGGCCTGCTGGAGCATGGTGCATCTGGGAGATTTCGGAGGAGTAGACTGATATAGGCCCTGAGTTGGCTTCCTCTGGCGCTGCAGCGGGCTTCTCTGCCTTTCTCTTTTATCCGATTTTATCCGAAAAAATTAAAAACACAGTTGATACTATAATTACCAGTGGTACAGGATGATCAACAGAGAGACCCTAAAGCTGGTCAAGCCGATACTAGACGCATACGGGGAGGCATTCAAGGGATGGGGGCTGACATACCAGGCTGGAGTCATATACGGGATACTCCTGCTCTCAGGCGAGCCCCTTGAGGCAAGGGAGCTGAGCAGGCTAGCAGGCTGCTCGCTGTCAACAGCCTGGAGCTCACTCACAGTCCTAGAGAGAATAGGCCTAGTGAGGAGGCTGAGAAGCGAGAGCTCAGGCAAAGTGGGGAGGAAGAGCTTCAAGTTCAGGGTAAACAAGCCTGTGGTGGATGTCCTCAAGAACATATTCAGGCTCATCCTCCTCAGGAACATAGAGAGGATGCTGGCTGCCATAAGCCAGGTTGAAGCAGCCATTTCAGGTGAGGACAAGCCTCAGCTTGCATCCACGATAAAGGAGATCAAGCTGCTCTACTCCTCAGCTAGGAGGGTAGTCAAGGCATTCATCGACTCACCTAGCCTCCTGGAGTTCGAGAAGGTGATCGAGAGGGGGATGAGAGATGAGAGCTAGCGCCAGCATAGAGCTGAAGGCCAGCATACTGCTCTTAGCTGCTGTAGCTGTGATGCTGCCGCTGGCATGCTCAGCTCAGCTCCCTAACCTGGCTCTGAAAGCCTATGTAGCTAACGGCGGGGCACCAGTCTACCCAGGCATGGAGGGAGTTATGCTACTGGTTGTGCTGCAGAACGTGGGCTCAGAGCACCTGACAAACGTGGTTGGGAAGCTTGACCTCTCAGGCACACCATTCACCACCCCAATGGGCAAGGTCGGGTACTCAGCCTTCGGTGGAGTAGTCCAGCCTGGTAGGCTTGTAAACCTCTTCTACAACCTCAGCGTGAGCAGCGACGCTAGGCCTGGGAGCTACACTGCCACGCTTTCAGTAAGCTACCAGACAACTTCAGGCAGGCCTGTGGCAGAGGAGTTCACCCTGGAGCTAAAAGTGGGCATAGAGGCAGGCAGGCTTGTAGTCTCGATAACTCAGGCTAGTGTGAGGCCAGGTGAGGAAGGCACCATGCTTGTGAAGCTGACCAACCCAGGCGACAAGCCGATATACTCCATAAGCGTCTCAGCTTCCCCACTCACCTCCTTCAGGAGGGAGGAGCTCCCCCTGGTTGAGAAGCCCGTGTACGTGCCGTCTCCATCCCCCATAGCGCTGAAAGGTCATGTAAGCTACTTCATCAGGGAGCTCCCTGCAGGTGCTTCAGCCACCCTGGTATTCAGGTTCGTGGTCTCGCTAGACGCCAAGGAGGGAACCTACCCCCTGTACGTGACGGTAAGCTATACATCGAGCAGCGAGGTCGCTGAGAGCTATGTAGCTGGGATCACTGTCCTGAAGCCCATCAAGCAGCCTGAGGAGCAGGAGCCGCAGAAGCCGATCCTCAGCGTGTCCTCAGTGGACGTGAGGCCTGAGCCTGTGAGGCCTGGAGGAGAGTTCGAGCTCGAGGTATCGCTCGAGAACCTAGGCGAGGCCCCAGCCTTGGAGGTCAAGCTCGAGTACGCTGAGGAAACCGAGCAGCAGACTGAGGTGGACATAACGTCACTGCTCACTGGAGCTCAGCCCCAGACACCTCAGCAGCCTCAGAGGGCTTTCCTGCCATCAGGCCCTCCGGCTGTGATCCTCAAGGAAGTGCAGCCAGGGGAGTCTGTCCTGCTTGTGATGAAGCTCATAGCAGACCTAGCCCTGGAGGAGGGAGTCTACCCAGTTCAGCTGAAGCTAGAGTACAAGGACCCCCTAGGCAACACATATGAGTCTCCAATCACAATCGGAGTCAGAGTAGTCAAGGAGCCCTCTCTGAAGATATACGCTGTCAGCTTGAGCAGGCTCTCAGAGAGCAGAGCAGAGCTCACTGGCACAGTAGCCAACGTGGGCCAAGGCAAAGCTCAAGGCGTAGCACTCGATGTCTACTGCAACGGGAGGGTGTACACGTACTACATAGGGGAGCTTGAAGCAGGTGAATCAGAGGACTTCCTGCTCACAGTCGAGGTCCCGAGCGCAAGCGAGGTGGAAGTTGAGATAAAGATGCTCTACACCGACACACAGGGGAGGGAGATCCAGAGCACATACCACAAGAGCTTAGCTGTCCCCCCGGCTGAAGCTGAGGCTAAGAGCAAGGGCAGCAGCATGAAGCTGCTTTACCTCACAGCAATAGCTGTAGCAGCAGCCATGGTGCTGCTCCTCATCAGGGGGAGGAAGGTCAGCAGGAGGATAACACCGCACTATGAGCCAGCTGAACCTGAGGCACTAGCTGCCTTGGGTGGTGGGGGTGCTAGAGCTGCTAGCGATACCGATTAGGGAGATAGAGCACAGGAAAGCCCGCAGCTTCCTCACGATGCTCGGTGTAGCCATAGGTGTAGCTACAATAGTCCTCCTCCTGTCTGTAGGCCACAGCCTCAGGGAGACGATACAGAATGAGCTCAACGAGCTCGTTGGAGCAGGCTTCTTCATCCTCCCTGAAGGAGAGACCCTGATGTCAGCTTCAGGAGGCATACTAGACACGAAGATAATCAGCAAGGTGAAGAGCATAAGGGAAGTAGACGACGCAATACCCCTCCTCTACGAGAATGGGATAATCAAGGAGCTAGGCACGTTCCCAGTGCTCCTCGTCGGCGTACCAGTTGAGGGAGCCAGCTCCTTCGGGTATGTGAGGGTGAGTGAAGGGAGGGACTGGACTCCAGCTGATGAGGGCAGGCCAGTATGCGGCTTAGGTAGCTCTATAGCAGACCAGCTTGGAGCCAAGGCGGGAGACACCATAGTAGTGAGCGGGATCAAGGAGGGCGTGACCATGAGGCTGAAGGTTGTAGCCATACTGGAGCCAACAGGCTTCTTTGAGCAGGACCAGGCAATATACGTCCCCCTCAAGACCCTACAGGAGGCATTCCATGAGAGGGGGAAGGCCACCATCATACTAGTGCAGGTCAAGGACCCATCTAAAGCTGACATAGCAGTCAGGAAGCTCAAGAAGGCGCTGAGAGGCTGCAGGGTCCTGGAGAAGGAGAGCATCCTCGAGAACGCTGAGACCATAATGGAGACTGTAGAGGCAGTGCTGCTGGCGCTAGGCAGCATCTCCCTGTTCGTAGGGGGGATAGGTGTGATGAACACGATAATGACCAGCGTTCTCGAGAGGACAAGGGAGATAGGGATGCTCAAGGCAATAGGGGCGACAACAAGGCAGGTCATGCTCATATTCCTGGCTGAAAGCCTCCTTCTAGGCGTGCTCGGCGGGCTAGCTGGCTCAGCTCTCTCCCTAGCGATGGTCACAGTGGGGAACAGGCTGCTCTTCAAGATAGGCCTCACATTCAAGATAAGGATAGTGCCCTACGCCCTGGCGCTAGGCTTCGCGTCGTCCATCGCGATATCAGCTGCAGCAGGCATATACCCATCGTGGAGGGCATCTCAGCTCTCACCCATAGAGGCTATGAGATATGGCTAGCAGAGACGCTGTCAAGCTGGTCAAGGTCTCAAAGGTCTACAAGATGGGCAGAGTTTACGTGGTGGGCTTAAGGAACGTCAGCATATCCTTCGCTAAGGGGGAGTTCACCTCGGTAGTAGGGCCAAGCGGCTCAGGCAAGACCACGATGATGAACCTCATCGGAGGGCTAGACAGGCCTACCACAGGCCACATATACATAGATGGCGTAGACACAGTCTACCTGAGCGACGACGAGCTGACAGTGCTCAGGAGGACGAAGATAGGCTTCATATTCCAGTTCTTCAACCTGATACCAACCCTTAATGCCATGGAGAACGTGATGCTCCCAATGGCCTTAGCTGGAAGGTACAGCAGAGAGGAGAGGAAGAGGAGAGCCCTGATGCTGCTTAGGCTAGTAGGCTTAGGGCATAGAGCAAGGCATAAGCCAGACCAGATGAGCGGTGGAGAGAGGCAGAGGGTAGCCATAGCTAGGGCCCTAGCAAACAACCCCACGATAGTCCTAGCAGACGAGCCAACAGGCAACCTAGACTCAAAAACCGGGAGGAGTGTAGTCGAGCTTATGCAGAAGCTGAACAGGGAGCGTGGCGTCACATTCATCATAGTAACACATGACATGGAGGTAGCAGACATGACCAAGAGGATAGTCCAGGTCAGAGACGGCAGGATTGTGTCAGATGACCACCGAAGGTAACCTATTTAACATGTTGGGCAAAGGCAGCACATGAAGGGGTCCTCTAGGATACCTGGATTCTACAAGCTTAGCGTAGAGGAGAGGCTTGAGAAGGTAGCTGAGCTAGCTGAGCTCACTGAAGAGGAGAAGAAGCTTCTGCTCTCAGGAGGCCTACCCCTCGATGTGGCAGACAGGATGATAGAGAACGTGATAGGCGTGATGACCTTCCCCCTCGGGATAGCAGTGAACTTCCTGATAAACGGCAGAGACTACCTGATACCAATGTGCATAGAAGAGCCTTCAGTAGTGGCTGCAGCAAGCCACGCAGCCAAGCTAGCTAGGCCAACGGGAGGCTTCAAAGCGTGGAGCACGCCCCCAGTCATGATAGGCCAGATACAGCTTGCTAAGGTCAAGGACCCATATGCAGCTAGGCTCAGGGTCCTAGAAGCAAAGCAGGAGATACTGGAGAAGGCGAATGAGCAGGACCCAACCCTAGTTAGGCTGGGAGGCGGGGCAGTAGACCTCAGAGCAAAGCCCCTGCTCACGCCAGCAGGCCCAATGCTCATAGTAGAGCTCCTAGTGAACGTCGTCGACGCGATGGGAGCTAACGCCGTGAACACTATGGCTGAAGCCGTAGCCCCGCTCGTGGAGAAGGCAGCTGGCTCAGGCAGAGTCTACCTCAGGATAATATCTAACCTAGCAACTGAGAGGATGGCTTTCGCGTCAGCAGAGTGGAGCAAAGACGTGATAGGAGGAGAGGGCGTGGTTGAGGGCATAGTCCTCGCATGGGCTTTCGCAGCTGCAGACCCATACAGGGCATCAACACACAACAAGGGCATAATGAACGGGATATCAGCTGTGATAAGGGCGACTGGAAACGACACCAGGGCAGCTGAGGCAGGAGCCCACGCGTACGCAGCTCTAGGAGGGCACTAC
>QMWA01000064.1 GCA_003661385.1 Thermoproteota archaeon
CAGTGGGCTTATGTCGCTGGCTTGCCTCGAGGCCTCGTACTCGAAGCCAGCCGAGGACTCTCCTGCCTCCTCTGCTACAGCGTAGGCTGAGGCGTGAGCTGAGGTGCCCTGAGCTGAGAGAGCTAGGCCTTTGCTATTGGCTATGGCTGAGGCATGTGCTGCGAAGCCTACTCCTCCGCTGCCAGCCTTGACCCTAGCGTCTACCTTCATGGCCTCTATCATCTGCCTGGCCAGCTCAGCTGCGTCTTCTAGAGTGGCTTCAGCAGCCTTGGGGTCGTAGAGCCCCTGCACGCTGGCGGGCTCAGCTGGCCCAGGGAGCCCAGGCCACAGAGGGTCCTCTGGCTTCGCCTTAGCTACCTCAACTGCCCTCTCAGCTGCCTTCCTGATGGAGTCTGGTGTGAGGTGTGAGGTGAAGGAGAAGCCGACCTTCCTGCCCAGAGCCACCCTCACCCCGAGGCCTGCCTCCACGTGTGCTCTAGCACTCTTCAGCTGGAGCTTCTCCACCTCGACTCCGACAGCCCTGCTCCATGTCGCTATGGCCTCTGCTTCACCTGCACCGAGCTTGAGAGCCTCCTCAACAGCCTTCTCACACATGGATAGGAGCTCCTCAGGCTTCACCTCCTACCACCTACCACAGCTTCTCTTATCCTCACGTGGGGGCCTCCATCTCCAACAGGGACCATCTGCCCTGCCTTGCCACAGAACCCTACTGAGAGCTCCATGTCCCTCCCGACGGCGTCTATGTGCTTCAGCGTCTCTAGGATGAGGCCGCTGAGCGAGACGTCTGTCAGGAGCTTCTTGAGCTCACCCTTCTCTATGAGCCAGGCCTCCTGTGCGTTGAACTGGAAGTAGCCTACAGCAGGGTCCACCTGGCCTCCTCTGCTCCCCTTGACGTAGACCCCGTAGCTCACGTCCTCCAAGAGCTCTTCGAACCTGTAGTCTCCAGGCTGGATGTATGTGTTGCTCATCCTGACTATGGGTGGGTGCCTGAAGCTCATCGCCCTAGCTGACCCGTTAGGCCCCATCTTGAGCTTGAATGCTGACTCCCTGTTCAGCATGTAGGACTTGAGGGCTCCCTCCTCTATCAGGACTCTCCTCGCTGTCTTGACTCCCTCGTCGTCGTACTCCTCTGACCCCCACCAGTCTAGGGTCGAGTCGTCTACTATGGTCACGATGTCTGAGCCTATCTTCTCCCCTATCTTCCCTGCTAGGCAGCTTTCCCCAGCTACCACAGCGTCAGCCTCGCATGCATGGCCTACAGCCTCGTGGACGAAGACCCCTATGTGCTCTGGGTCAGCTATCACAGTCATCTTACCTGAGGGCGGGGCCTCAGCCTCAAGGAGCATGCATGCCCTCTCAGCTGCCTTCCTCGCTTTCTCAGCCGGCTCCTGCTCCAGAAGCTTCTCCAGCCCCCCGTAGGCTGCAGCCCTGGTCCTGTATGACTGGATCCTCCCGTTCTCCCTTGCCACAGCAGTGTGGGAGAGGTAGCACCTGCTCCCAACAGTCTCCACAAGCGTGCCCTCGCTGCTAGCAAAGACCTTCCTTCCATAGGCCTCCTCGTAGAGGACCGTCGTGCTCTTCACCTTAGGGCTGTAGCTTGTCATGGCCTTGTCTGAGTCCAGCGTGATCTTGAGCTTCTCCTCCAGGGGGGTGTCCTCCAGCCTCTTGGCGCCGAGCTTAACGACCCTAGCCTTTACAGGCTTGGCCTCAGCTAGCTCAACTGGCTCCTTAGGCTCCCCCATGGCTAGAGCTGACCTCACAGCCTCCTCAGCAGCCTTCTTGACTCCCTCTCTGGTGAGGTCTGTTGTGGAGGAGAAGCCCCACCTCCCCCTCACCAGAGCTCTCACTCCAGCCCCGGCATCAGAGCCACAGCTCAGCCTCTCTATCCTCCCCTTGCTGACCTCTATCCTGCACCTCTGGTATAGCTCGATCCTGATGTCAGCATAGCTTGCCCCAAGCCTCAAGGCTTCCTCTACTGCAAGCTGAGCTAAGTCCTCCAACCAAGACCCCCTAGGGTATGTGCTCTCTCTTTAAATAGTGGTGGCTAGTGGGACTCGATAGGCATGAGGGGGAAGGTATCGAGTTTAGCCAGGTACACTCTCGAGAACCCGAGCTCCATTAGGGAGATAATGAGTGTCGTCGAGGACTACAGGCTCCACCCTGAGAAGTACCCGAGGGAGCTCATCTACCTCGGTGGAGGGTGGCCTCAGGACCCACCGATGGAGGAGCTCAGAGAGGCTCTGTGTGAGGTTGCTGAGAGCAGCGAGCTCTTCAGGTTCTCATCCAGGTACACGCCCACTAGGGGGCGAGGAGACCTGCTAGAGCTCCTGTGCAGCTACGAGAAGGAGGTCTTCGGCAGGAGCTGCGAGAGCAGCGAGCTCATGCTGGGCTGTGGGAGCACAGACCTGACTACAGCCTTGATGCGTGCTGTGGTGGATAGCGAGGACACGGTAGTCGTGACTAGGCCGACATACCTGAACTACAGCAGGCAGCTTGCTGTAGCAGCTGGCCTATCGCCTAGGTTGGTCTACTGGAACTGCCTGCACGATGGAAGGTACTCTCCTAGCTTAGATGAGCTCCAGGAGCTCATATCAGAGAGGAAGCCTAGCATGGTGATCATCATCTCCCCAGGGAACCCAGATGGGAAGGTCATGCCGCCAGAGGTGTACGAGGGTGTCGCTGACATAGCTGAAGACAAGGGCATCTGGCTCATGGTAGACGTGGCCTACAGGGCCTTCTGCTTCAGCGAGTACCCCAGCTACTACAGCAGAGGGAGAAGGGAGTGTGAGATATGGATGTGCACGCTATCAAAGGAGATGAGGGCCCCAGGCTGGAGGCTTGGGTACATCATAGCTGACCCAGAGCTCATCAGAGCTGTAGAGACCATCGAGCAGGCCTCGACTCTGGCTCCAAGCTCCATAGCCCAGGCTGCCCTGGTCAAGCTGCTGAGCAGAGAGGGCATCTTCAGGAGGATAAGGGAGTTCTACTCCAAGGGAGCTGAGAGGTATGCTGGGGTGGCTGCTGAGGCCTGCCAGGCCTTGAGGAAAGCTGCCCCAGAGGCCAGGGTGCTTGAGCCAGACGGCGGCTTCTACGTGTTCTTCGACGCCTCAAGGTACCTAAGAAGCTCAAGGGAGCTGTGCAGCAGGCTCCTAAGCGAGTGGCAGGTTGCACTCGCGCCTGGGGTAGACTTCGGCTGCGAGGGCTGGGTAAGGCTCTCCTATGCCCCAGTGGTTGAGGAGCCCCACAAGCTGAGGGAGGCCTTAGAGAGGATGAAAGCCTTCTTCAGCTCTCTAGGTGAGGGAAGCTGAAGAAGGCTCTGGCTCTCCTCGCAGCCACGCTAGCAGCCCTCCTGGCATGCAGGTGGCTGATGCCTAGCGTGCCTGAGCCAGCTGAAGCTGAGATATACGTGAGGAGCTACGCTAGGGCGCTGGAGCAGCTTGGCCTTAACATGAGCTTCGAGCTCTCCATGGTCGATGAGGCAGCTGAGAAGGCCAGGGAGAGCGAGGCTCTGGCTAAAGCTGGAGCCAGGGAGGAAGCTGACCTCAAGCTCAAGGCCTCTAGGGGGCTGCTCAACACAGCTAGGACCTCAGTTGACCTCAAGCTCGATGGGCTGAAGCTCTCCTCAGCTTTCACCATAGGCCTGCTTGCCTTCCTCTCAGCTAGCTTAGCGTGCATAGCTGGATCCAAGGAGGCTGCACCGCTCATCTTCCTGGCTGCATTCAGCTACCTCAGCGCCTTAGGCAGCTCTGTTGCGCTTGCCTCAGCCTGGTTCTTCTCAAGGGCATTCAGGCTGAGCAGCTGGACGCTGAGCGAGCTCGGGTGGCTTGCCTCAGCCATCTTCTTCAGCGTGGCCTCGCTGCTGGCATGTGAGGTGATGTCGAGGAGCTTCAGCTTCAGGTTCTGCAGCTACCAGCTTAGGGCCAGAGGAGCGCAGTCAGCTTCCACAGTGGTCTCAGTTACGCTGGTTGTCGCATCCATGCTGGCGCTGGTCTCAGTCCAGTCCACGTACGGGACTACGGGGGCTCTAGCTGGCAGGACATCGTGCGCAGACAGCATAGCAGTCGAGTGGAGCAGAGTCTACTTCAGCCCAGAGCTCATCGAGAGGTATGTGGCACCAAGGTACCAAGGCAGGTACTATGTGAGCAGCTATGAGGTTGGCGCCGAGAAGATAGCTAGGATAACACTGAATGGCGCTGAGCTGAACGCTGTCATAGTCCTGTGCACAGACCCCCAGGCCCTAGACGTGCTCTTCAGGCTAGAGGAGTTCCTGTCAGCTGGGAGGCTCCCTGAGTGGGGTGAGAAGGCTATACTGCTCACAGACAGCTACGCAGAGTACATCGGAGCCAAGCTGGGCGACGAGGTCAACCTCACAGTCTACAGGGTAGGTGGCCCCAGGGCTAGGACCTCGCTGGTCAAGTACGTGAGCATTAGGGGCGAGCTCATCGGGCTACTAGACCACAAGAAGGCCATGAGAGAGCTGAGGGATGCTACTGGAGCTAGGCTCCAGCCCTCGATAAAGGCTCTCGTAGTCTACAGCACACGGTACCCCAAGCCCCTCAGGGGGGCTAGGAGAGTACACTACGTGATACCAGAGGACGAGGAGAGCTTCACTAGAGCACCGAAGCTCGTTGAGGAGTACAGCATCGGGGGGGCTGCAGGCTGGTATGTCGGGTACCATGTGTGGGTGAACAGGAACGGGCTGTCAGTCAGGTACTCCAAGGAGTACACACCAACCCTGCTAGGCGGGGAAGCAGCTAAAGCCTCTGTGATACCTGCCTCGATATGCGTGCTCCTAGTGCTTCAGGCCTTCCTATCTGAGCTTGAGAGGAGGAGGGAGGAGATCAAGGTCTACAGCATAGTTGGGATGCCCCCATCCGCTGTCAGGGGGGCCTTCCTGGCTCAGGGCGCTGTCCTAGGTGCAATAGGGAGCTCAGCTGGAGCAGGCCTCGGAACGCTGCTCTCCAAGCTAGCTGGGCTTGGAGGCTATGTGAGCCCGCTCTGGCTTACGGTAGCTGTCTCAGCTGGAGTAGTCCTCGCGATGGTGGGGTCGGTGATCCCAGCTTCCAGGGCAGCAACCCTCACCACGCCCTCGCTCGAGAGGAAGTGGAGGCTCCAGGAGCAGGCTGCCTCAGCAGAGGACAGGATAGTCAGCGTCCTCCCAGTGAAGCTGAGGCCACAGGACGAGGAGGCATTCCTAGCTCACGTCAGGAGGTCCATAGAGGAGAGCTCTAAGATGAGCGGGTTTGTCCTCCAGAGGCCGAAGCACATATCAGGGGAGGTAAGCTTAGGCGAGTTCAGAGGGTACCAGTTTGAAGCCCTCTACACGTCGGAGATGGGGACCTTCGGCTCAGTGTTTAAGGCTAGAGTGTACCTGCTTAAGCATGAGGGCGAGACCAAGGTCGTGATGTCTGTGATAATCCCGCCATTCGCCACCGGGTCTATGAGGGTGCTGAAGAGGAACGCTGAGGAGGTCATAAGGAGGATCAGAGAGCTCCTGCTGAAGTGGGTTGAGGAGGTGGGAGGTTGAGTGAGGAAGCTGAGCTAGCTCTCCAAGCCGACCTCCAGGTCGATGAGGCTCTCGGTGAAGCACACAAGGCCACATTCAAGCAGTACTTGGTGACCAGGCTAGCTGCCTCAGCCTTGCTCTCAGCTCTGCTAGCTGCCTCACTCAGGTACCCAAGCCCCACCCCTCTAGCCTACATCGCGTGGTCTGCTCTATCTGGGCTGGCACACGGCTTAGTTGGAGCTGTAAGGCTCTACCTGGAGCTCAGGAACCCCCTAATCCCCTACCACGGCTACGACCTCGTCTACTACATGTCCCTCTCAGCAATCGTATACTCAGCTATCACGGTGGCAGTCTACTGGCTAGCTGGCTTCTACCTCAGCTGGCCGCTTAAGGGGCGTAGGAGGCTCAGGTCTCTCATCTCAGCTACCATAGCTCTTTCGTCAGCAGCAGTCATCATGATCTCAGTCATCTGATTTCAGCTAGCTCATGAGAGATGCGCGGAGTTATTCTAGAACCGTGTTCGTAATACAATTGAGTGTGAGTTTGACAAGGCTGATGGGCGGAGGGTAGACTTATAAGTTGAGGGGGAGCACGGTACTGGCTGGGACTCCAAGTCCAGACCCCTTATATAGGATGTGGAAGAGGTGTCCGGGTGATACGATGCCTGTCGTCTCATTCAGGGTGCCTAAGGAAGTCAAGGAAGAGATGCAGAAGATAAAGATAAACTGGCCGGAGTACCTGAGAGAAGCTGTCAGGCGTAAGATAAGGGAGGAGAAGGTCAAGCAGGCTGCGATGGTGATGGACGAGTCTAGAGCTAAGACAGAGGGCGTTGAGTTCAGGAGTGAGGAAGCAGCCAGAGAGGTGCGTGAGTAGCTTGAGGCGGATAGTAGTAGACGCGAGCGTAGTCTCAAAGTGGGTGATCCAGGAGCCGCTGACGGACAAGGCCCTGAAGATAAGGGAGAAGAGCGCTAGCGAGGAGCTTGAGCTCATAGCGCCCTCAGTGATGCTCTATGACTTCTGCCACATCTTGAGCAGGCACCCAGCAAAGACCCCAGAGGACATTGAACGCGACTTGAATGCCGTCCTCCAGTTCAACATAAGGCTGGAGGACGTTAGGGACCCAGAGTTCCTTAGGAAGGCTGTTGAGGTTGCGAAGAGCACTAAGCTGACCTTCATAGAGGCATCCTACGTCGCTCTCTCAGAGAGGTATGGGTGCCCTCTCGTTACAGCTGACAGCAAGCTAGCTGAGAGGCTTAAGGACAAGATTGAGGTCATAGAGCTCAAAGACTGGAAGGACTAGCCCTCTCACCCCACTATTTTTGAGATCGGAGGGTAGACCTGCTTCAGAGGCCACTCGATCTTGAAGCCAGCTAGCTTCAGCCTAGCTAGGGCTGTGTCATAGGGGTCGCAGACCTCCTCCTCAAGCACCTTAGGCAGCTCAGGGGATATCCCAGCTAGCCTCCTGTACAGCTCGAGCCTCTCCTCTGGGGACATGAGCCTTGGGTCTGCGCTCATAGCTGCGACATGAAACGACGCTCCAGCCTCCATCAGGTTCCTTATAGCCTTGAATGGGAGCTCGAATGCCTCTGGTATGGCCCCTGTCTTCCTGGTGAAGTCCTCTGGTGTCCCAGCCTTCAGGGACACCCTGACGTGGACCTTGCTGAAGGCAGCTACCTCCTCTGCTAGGCTCCTATCTGCCCCCATTAGTATCCCGTTTGTCTCGAGGATGAACAGCCTTATCGCGCTCGACTTCTCCACGTGCCTGAGGAGCTTGAGGAGGTGCTCTGGGCACAGGGTCGGCTCGCATCCTGATACCCTGGCTTTCCTCACCCCGTACTTCCTTGCTGCAGCCTCTATCCTGCGAGCCGCCCTCTCTGGGCTGTGGAAGCTCCCGTACTTCTCTGGGAAGTCCCTGCTCCAGCTCACCCAGCAGAAGACGCACCGCAGGCAGCAGCCTACAGCATAGCCTGTAGCTATGCCACCGTGAGCGCGCCACGTGGCTATACGCCGGTGGCATAGAAAGCCTCGTACTTCCTCTCTACCCCTGCAGGCGTCCTTCTACATGCTATCTCTCTTGTGAGCTCAGCTAGCTCCAGTGGGTTGAATGGCTTGAACCCTGGGGTCAGGTACCGGGGGTACTCCATGGGAGCATGCTGCCATGGAGTGTGATAAGCTTAATGGCATGGTGGAGCTGAGGCTTCTCATGAGGAGGATAGTCGAGTGTGTTCCGAACTTCAGTGAGGGGAGGAGGAAGCATGTCATAGACGCGATCGTAGCCAGGGCTAAGGAGACTCCTGGGGTGAAGGTCCTTGATGTCCTCTATGATGGCTACTACAACAGGATGGTGCTGACCTTCGCTGGCGAGCCTGAGGCTGTCAGGGCTGCAGCCATGGCTACAGCTGAGGAGGCTATCAAGCACATCAACATGGAGGAGCACAAGGGGCAGCACCCTAGGATTGGTGCAGTGGATGTTGTGCCCTTCGTCCCAGTGAAGGGGGTCAGCATGGAGGAGGTTGTTGAGCTCACTAGGAGCTTTGCCAGGGAGCTTGCTGAAAAGTTTGACCTGCCAGTCTACCTCTATGGGGAGGCTGCACTCAGGCCTGAGAGGAGAGACCTCGACTACATAAGGAGAGGGGAGTATGAGGGGCTGAAGAGGGAGATCCACCTCCCAGAGAGGAGGCCTGACTTCGGGCCAGCTAGGATGCACCCCACTGCTGGCGCCAGCATAGTGGGGGCTAGAGGCTTCATGGCTGGGTTCAACGTCAACCTGGGGACAAGCGACATCAAGGTAGCCAGGAAGATAGCTAGAGCGCTTCACGCGAAGAAGGGTGGGCTGGCTTTCGTGAAGGCCATGGGAGCCTCTATCCCTGAGAAGGGGATAACCCAAGTTGGGATGAGCGTCTACATGCCTGAGAAGACACCACTCTACAGGGTGTTTGAGCTCCTGAAGATAGAGGCTAGCAGGTACAATGTGCCAGTGCTCAGCAGCGAGGTAGTTGGGGTTTGGCCTGTCCAGGTGCTCATAGATGTCGTGAGGTACTACCTGAAGGTCGAGAACCTGGATAGGAGCAAGGTTCTTGAGGTCGCGCTCTAC
>QMWA01000065.1 GCA_003661385.1 Thermoproteota archaeon
ACACGCACTGAGTCGATGTGCTCTACTGTGCGGTCAGCAGTCACTAGCGCCCTCACGCCACTGTAGTCCATTGGAGAAAGCGCTCCCAAAACCTCCTCTACAGCCTCCTCTACGCTAGCGACCTTGGCCTTCCCCTCCTCGACCCTAGGCTGAATGACCTTCACGCCACCCTCAGAGAGCCTCCTCAAGCTCTCTGAGACAAAAGGGTTCCTGTACATCGAGTAGTGCATGGCGGGGGCAACTAGCATAGGGATCCCAGAGCCCAGCGCGGTGGAAACCACCGTGGTGACTGGAGTGTCATCTACCCCATGGGCTATCTTGCTTATCGTGTTAGCTGTAGCAGGGTAAACCAGCACCAAGTCAGCCTTACCCTCCCATTCTCCAGCTAGCTCAACGTGCTCCAGCCTCCCAGTCAGCTCTGTGACAACAGGGTTGCCAGTAGCCCACTCCATCAAGTCAGGGCCAATCAGCTTACAAGCAGCCCTAGACATCACGACGTGCACGTCAGCGCCATGCCTCATAAGCTCCCTTGCAAGCCTAGGAGCCTCCACAGCAGCCACACTCCCAGTCACACACAAAACAACTCTCCTACCCTCAAGCCTCCTACTGACACTGCCAACAATCCCCTTGAGATGGCTCAAACACCCACCCCACTAAACCCACAATACCCGGCTCAAACTAGCTTAAAAGCCACCACACCAGGCTACTGGCAGCTAGAAGCACACAGCAGCCACCCAGCCTAGCGAGCTAGCCTGTAAGCAGGCGAAGTCAAGCAAGATAGTGGATGTAAGTTGTGTAGCTTAATTCTCCTCTAGTAGCTCGGCTAGCTACTTGGAATGCGTGTGGAACCTCCTCTCTGAGAGGATCCTCTAGAAACCTTGATGAGCTCAGGGGTAGCTTTGAGAGAGCACTTCTCCGTATGCTGCCCTACTTAATCCCATTGCTTTGCTTCCATTCTCTTCTGCAGGCAGAAACGGCGTATGGTTTGGCTCTAGTAGCTGTATGGTGTGTCTGGCGTGCTGAGCAGGGGTTCGTGCTGCCTGCTTTCCACCTGCTCTCCTGGGGGACGGCTGTGATGGAAGATGGGTGGTGCTAGTTCACGCTTAAGTCTTTGGAGGGTTGATGAGTGGAGGGCTGTCATGAAAAGGCTTTCTGCTGAGGAGGTTGTTTCAGCTTGCCTTAAGGTGTATAAGCTGATTGAGTAGGGTGGCTGCTGATCTGCGGGTTTGGGGGTATAGGCTGGTGGTTGAGCGTGGAGGCTCTTGTGATATGCTTTTGGGGGCTTGAGGATGTTGCAGCTGGTGAGGTAGCTGAGCTCTTGGGTGAGAAGAGGTTTAGGGTTGTTGGACGTGGCAGAGTTGTTTTCGAGTGCTCTCCAGGGGAGTTTTTGACGCTTAACCTTGGGTGTAGGACTCTGCTGAGGGTGTTGGTTTATGGGGGGGCCTGTAGGGTTTCGCTTGGCAAGGAGGGGCTTGATGAGGTGTATAGGGCTGTAAGGGAGTTTGAGTGGTGTGAGCTTTTCGACGAGAGCTTTACTTTCGCTGTGAGGACTGCTAGACACGGTGGCCACAGCTATACCTCCATCGACGTGAATAGGGTGGCTGGGCAGGCTGTAGTAGACTACTTTAATGGGAGGATTAAGGTGGACTTGAGGAATCCAGATGTGGTTGTTAGGTGCTATGTGATTGATGACCTCTTCTACTTTGGTGTCGATACGAGTGGAGCTTCACTCCACAAGAGAGGGTATAGGGTGTATAACCACCCTGCTCCACTCAACCCTGTGCTAGCCTCCTGCATGCTGAAGCTCTCAAGGTGGAGGTGTGGGAGGAGCCTCTTGGATCCCATGTGTGGGAGCGGCACCATCCTGATTGAGGCGGGGATGATGGCTCTCGGCATCCCTCCTGGAAGCTTCAGGAGAAGCTACCCGCTGGTTAGGCTTAAGCCTTTCTCGGGGCTGGATGTAGGGGAGGAGCTAGCTAGGCTCAGGGAACGCATGTCCAAGGGGAGGTGTAGTCCAGAGCTTTATGGAGTTGATGTCAGCCCGAAGCACATCCAGGGGGCTGTCCTCAACGCGGCTAGAGCTGGAGTCCATACCATAGACTTCACAGTGGGAGACTTCCTTGAGGTCTATGGGAGGTACAGTGTGGACTACATGGTGTCTAACCCTCCATTCGGGTATAGGTCTGGTAGGAGAGGTAGGATAGCTGAGCTCTACAGGAGGCTCTCAGCTGCCTTAGTGGAGTGTGTTCACGAGGGGGTGTGCGTGATATCTGAGGCTGGGGTAGCAGGGGTCTTCGAGGAGGAGCTAGGCAAGCACATGGAGCTCACTGAGAGGAGGGTTGTCCCCTACGGGGGGCTTCAGACGAAGATACTTTACTTCAAGCCTTGAGCCTCTACTGCTGCTCTCTTACAGCATACCATATCATGCCCGTCAGGCTAGCGTATATGAGCTGCCTGATGAACTCCTGTGGGTAGCTTTCGAGGAACCTGCTGAGCACTGGGTCTCTCCTCTCTAGCTCGCCTAGCATGTCGTCTAGGCTGGCTTCCCTGCCCAGCATCTCCCTTACTGTGCTGTACCAGAGCTCTAGCTGCCTCCTGTAGCCTAAGATCATCTCTACAGCATTGGGGTATGCCCCGAAGTGCGTGTAGCATAGGTGCTCTGGCGCCAGGGAGGCTAGCTTGTCTAGGGTCTTGAGCTCTATGTCAAGGCGGAATGGGGGAGGTGTCGTCGGGACGGTGGCGTCAGCTTTAGGGAGCCTCACACCAACAGCGTCGCCTGCGAACAGCGCCTTCATGGAGGGCATCAGGTAGCAGATGTGGTGGTAGGCGTGGCCAGGTGACTCTATGACCTCCAGCTTGAAGCTACCTGCGCTTATTGAGTCACCCTCCCTCACCTCCAGGATCCTGCCTGGTGGAACTGGCTTATAGGGGCCATATACCTCAGCTCTCTCCCCTAGAACCTGCTTTGTGCTCTCCCACAGCTTAGCTGGGTCCACCATGTGCTTCGACGCCCTATGGAACACAGCTAGCTTGGCTTCAGGCAGCTCATCCAGCAGGAAGCCTGACGCGCCAGCGTGGTCGACGTGGATGTGCGTCACCAGTATGTAGGCCACCTTAGCTGGAGGTATTGAAAGCTCCTCTAGAGCTGAGAGCAGCCTTCCTGCTGTGGAGGAGGGGCCTGGCTCCACTATCACAGCTTTCTCGCCAGCTACTATGTAGGAGGATATGAAGCCTTCGAGGCCAGCTGGCTTGAGGTCAACCTGGAATACCTTGGGGAACACTTCCCTGATCAAGGCTGGCACCAGCAGGCCCTAGTGGCTAGGGGACTTAAGCTTGAGGAACCCTACTTTAGCTAGGATCTTCCGAGTCGACTTCGTGACCCTATCTGCTACCAGGGGGAGCTCGTCCAAGCCGACCCACACGGCCCTCCTGGCGTCTCCTCCCGCCCTCAGCGAGCCTCCAACAGGCTTCGCTAGGAAGTCTATGAGCACGTAGTGGTAGATTGGCCTGCTCTCCCCTGGCCTATACACTATGCTGTCTACCACGTCTATCAGCTCTAGAACCTCCACCTTCAGCCCAGTCTCCTCCATGGCTTCTCTGGCAGCAGCTGCCCTCACAGTCTCACCGAGCTCAACCAGCCCACCTGGAAGCGAAAGCCTTCCCTCAGCTGGAGGAGCACCCCTCTCCACCAGCACAATCCTCTTAGCCTGCTCATCGTATATCAAGACACCGACTCCAACTAGGGGCGCCTCTGGGTACTCTCTCCTCAAGCACAGCACCAAGCTGGCTGCATGGAAGCTTAGATAAAAGCTGAGCTGTAGGAGGGGGTGGCTCCATGAAGGCTGCTATCATAGTGCATGGTGGAGCAGGGTGGGTTGAGCTGAGCCGAGAGGAGGCTGAGGAGAGGCTTGAGGTCATCAGAGAGAGCATCAGGGCAGGGCTCAGGGCTCTGAGGTCAGGTGGGAGCTCACTGGATGCTGTCGAGGCGGCTGTGAGGGTTATGGAGGACTCGCCGCTGTTCAACGCTGGATTAGGGTCTTCTCTGAACTACATGGGGGAGGTTGAGATGGATGCCAGCATAATGGATGGCAGCACGCTGAAGGCTGGTGCAGTAGCCTGTGTCAGGAGGGTCAAGAACCCTGTTTCACTCGCTAGGCTGGTCATGGAGAGGACTCCACACGTGCTGCTTGCCGGGGAGTGGGCTGACAAGCTGGCTAAGGAGGCTGGGCTTGAGCTAGCTGACCTCAAGACTGAGAGGGCAGTGAGGAAGTGGAGGAAGGCCATGGAGAAGGCTAGGGAGTACGGGTTCACTTGGGCTCTCAGGATAAGGGAGCTTCTCGAGGAGTACCCTGGGCGCGCTGGGACTGTTGGAGCTGTAGCAGTGGACTCTCAGGGGAGGGTTGCAGCTGCAACCTCGACTGGAGGCCTCATACTGAGGATGCCTGGCAGGATAGGGGACACACCGCTGATAGGCTGTGGAACCTATGCTGACTTGGCTGGAGGCTGCTCTGCTACCGGCGTCGGGGAGGCTGCTATCAGGGTGTGCCTTGCTAAGAGCGTGGTTGACTTGATGAGCCGTGGGCTGAGCCCTAAGTCAGCTGCGTCAGCTGCCTTGGAGTACATGAAGAAGAGGACTGGACTTGACTGCGGCGTGGTGTGCTTGAGCAGCCTTGGGGAGCTTGCTGCAGTGCACACCACACCTTACATGCTGTGGGGGCGTGGTGATGTTGAGGCTGGGGTAGCTGAGGCATCTCTAGCTGGTGTGAGGCTAGAGGTGCCCTCTGAGGAGAAGCGAGAACACTAGGAGCTGCACGAGTAGGACCATGACGCCCTCGTATAGGTCTAGCTTGCCGTCGTCGACCATGCTTCTCTTGAGGAACCACAGGGAGCCTGCAGCTACCATGAGCTGGAACACCACGTACTCGTCTAGTGCTATGGGTATGAAGACTCCTATCCCACCTAGGATCAAGAGGAGCGACTGGGTGAGGCCTGAGACCAGGTTCCCGAGGCTGAAGCTGAGAGCCCCCTTTGAGGCCTGTACTATGGCTATCATGTGCTCAGGTATGCTCCCCAGGCCTCCTATGACTACTCCACCGAGGACTACTGGGCTTACTCCAGCCACCTCCTCTAGGTGCAGGAAGCCCTCTACTGTGTCTACTATGAGCTCGCTTCCAGCAGCTATCCCAGCGAAGCCGGCTGCAGCAAGCGCTATGCTGTGCCTAAGCTCCTTGCCCTCTGCTCCATGCCCTTCTCTGCCTTCCCTAAGCATGAACACCACGTAGGCTATGTAGGATGCGACTAGGAGGGCTGCTGCCTCCCTAGGCAGCATCTTCAGAGCTCCTCCAGGTGGGATCGATGAAACTGCCCCCAGGGCTGATATGAGGAGCATTGCAACTATCGAGAACCTCATGAGCTCTAGTTCGTGCGCTAGAGCCTCAGGTGGCGTCGGGATGCTTCTCCTGCCTCTGGTGCTCAGCACTATCACTGCACCGAGCAGCATCATGTTGAAGCCTATGGCGCTCAGGATGGAGAGGACAGCTAAGTCGACCATCTGGGGGACGCCTTTCACGACACCTGTGTAAGCTGCTCTGCTGCTCATTACTATCTCAGGGAGGTTTGATGCTAGGCTGCTTAGGACTCCTGCGGTGTAGCTGCTGAACCCTAGTGCCAGCCCCAGGCTCTCCATCCCCTCTGCAGCCCACTCCGAAGGCCTGTAGACCAGCCAGCAGCCTAGGGCTAGCGCAGCAGCTGCTGTAAGCCACTTCACCCCAGCTAGCCTGGCTGCAGCGTAGAGAGCTGCTAGAGCTAGAGGCCAGGCTAGCTCTCTCATGCTGCTCATGGAGGTAGTAGGCTGGTATTTTAGAATAAGCTGTTGCCAGTAGGCTGCTGCTGGAGCTTAGAACAGGCTGTCAGCTGAACTCCTGTAGTATATTGTGCTGGGGCATGCTCTGCACTTGTTGCTGGCGTAGCGCTCACAGTTCTTGCATACTGCTCCACAGGGTGCTTTCTCTCGGGATCTGCTTGCCAGGTTGACCCTGACTGGCAGGTATGGGGAGTAGTATATCTCTCCTATAGGATAGAACTCTGATCTCCTTACTCCAGGCTGGCTTCTTATGGAGCAGACCTCCAGGGACTCGCTTTCCAGCGTGCTGAGGTCTTCAGCTACAGTCATGACCAGCATGTTGTAGCCTCCTATTGTGGAGCACACGTAGACGACCCTAGGGCACTTCTTGAACTTCTCTAGTATTCTCTTCATTGCAGCTGAGCTGTTTACCTCGAGCAGGAGGATTGCAGCGTATGCCTTCGCCTTCTTCACGTTGACTAGCGCGGATACCTTTATCATACCGCTCTTCAGGAGCTTGTCCAGCCTCTTCTTTGCTCCCATGCTTGTGAATCCGAGTATCTCTCCTATCTTCTTCAGGCTAGCTCTCCCGTTTTCCTGCAGAGCTGCAACTACCTTCCGGTCTATCTCATCCATGGCTACACCTTACTTTATCCTCTCTAGGACTATGCTCGTGTAGACTTTTGTGATGCCGTCTATCTTGCCGTACTTCTGGCATATGAGCTTGCTCAGCTCCTCTCCGCTCCTAGCCCAGACCTCAGCTACGAGGGTGTGGCTTCCGCTGCATATCAGGACTCTCTTGACCTCGTCGAACTCAGACAGCTTCTTCGCCACGTCTATGTTCTTCTCTGGCGTGGTGTCGAAGCCGAGGATTGCAATGACGGAGTAGCCGAGCTTAGCTGGGTCCTCTATGACAGTGTACTTCCTTATCACCCCGTTCTCCTCCATCCTCCTGAGCCTCTTCCTGACGTTTGACTCGCTTATCCCGAGCTTCTTAGCTATCTCAGCTATGGTGGCCCTGGAGTTCTCCTCTAGGATCCTCAGGATGTCGAGGTCTCTCTTATCCACACCACCACCATTTACAGTATAAACCTAATTGGTATAAAGATGTTTCTAAAAGCAACTGGCAGCTGGCGCTTGAGCTGTGAAGCTGGAGCTCATGCTGAGACCAGACATGACCCAGCTACTATCAGGGCTGCTCCAGCTGTGAACTGGGGTGTGAGCCTCTCTCTGAAGACTGCCCTGCCAGCTAGCGCTGAGAACAGCGGGGTTGTCGAGGACAAGGGGACAGCTACGAGCGCACCAGCTTTGACGAGCCCTACTCCGAGGAAGACCCAGCCTGCACCGATCGCCACTAGGCCAGCTGAGAGCAGCAGAGCCCATTCCCTGGCTGAAAGCGATGCCATAGCCTTGCGCTTCAGCACTACAGGTGGTGTGACAGCTATGGCTGCTGCTAAAACCCTCACCGTGTTTATCGCCATGGAATTCCTTACCAGGGAGCTGGAGGCTCCAGGCAACGCTAGATCCAGCAGGAGGATGCTTAGGCTCCATACTGCCGCCGTAACAACAGCTACTACAGCCCCTAGCATGCTGACTCTGCTGGACCTCCTTACCCCAGTGACCAGCGGCATCCCAGAGACTATGGCTAGCGCCCCCACTACAGCCCTCAGGGCTACAGGCTCACCTAAGGCCAAGGACGCTATCACAGAAAATAGGGGGTAGGTTGATGTCAGGGCTACAGACACTGAGACATCAGCTAGCTTCAGGGTCAGCAGGTAGAGGGTGTCTCCGATGGCTTGCCCCACTACCCCGCTTGCAGCAGCTAGAGCCAGCGAACTGGTTGAAGTTGACTCGAGCACGTCTAGGAGGCCAGCTGCAGGCAGTGTGGCAGCTAGCACCAGGGCTGTTGACAGCAGCCTAGCCATGTTAGCTGCCAGCGGGTCTGACCTCATTACCGCCAGCTTGTATGCTACAGCGCTGTATGTCCAGCAGAGTGCTGCAGCTAGAGCTGCTAGCTCGCCTAGCGTCTCACACTCACCTCTACATCGAGCTTAGCTGCCTTCTCCACCATCCTGGTTATCGGGCAGTACTCCTCAGTCAGCTTCAAGCACTTCTCGAGCTTCTCCAGGTCATCTGACGAGGCCTCAACTCGCAGTGCCACTCTTGACACCGTGAAGCCCTTCTCCCCCCTCTCTAGGGTGCATGTGGCCTCAGCGGTGAGGGAGCTGAGGCTTAAGCCCGTCTTCCTGGCGAAGTACAGGAGGGTTGTCACGTAGCAGGCTCCAACTGAGGCTGCTAGGAGCTCCTCTGGAGGAGGCCCTTGGGCTCTGCCGCCGAACTCGCTTGGCGTATCCACCTTGATCTGCTGCTTGCTCAGCTCAGCTATGCAGCCTGTCTCACCATCCCAGGTCAGCTTGACCCTGTACTCCATGCTGCCACCTAGGGCTTAGCTAGCTCAAGCACCTCCCTCTCCTTCTCCTCCAGGGATGCTGTCTGGTATATTAGCATCCTCTGTGCAGCAGGTGACCCCCCTCCATGCCATGTCTCAGCTGCATGTGGGCCAGCAGCCCAGTGCTGTAGGAACTTGAAGACCCTCCAGCGCTCCTCTGCTGTCGCATACGGCGTCTTCAGGTACTTTCTGATGTACTTGCCTGCCTCAGGGT
>QMWA01000066.1 GCA_003661385.1 Thermoproteota archaeon
ATTCCACACAGGGGCTCTAGCTGGCATGGATAAGGTGCTCTCAGCAGCATTCAAGCAGGCTGGAGTCATCAGAGCAGAAACCCTGCTGGAGCTAGTGGAGTACTGCATGACATTCAGCAGGCTGAACCCCACACCAGTGAGGGGAGTAGGGGTGATAACAGGCCCAGGTGGCCTGGGAGTCGTGCTAGTAGATGCTGTCGAGCAAGCAGGCCTCAAGGCCCCAGAGTTCACCGAGGAAACCAAGCTCAAGCTCAGAGAGATCCTCCCACCTGTAGCAGGGGTCTCAAACCCAGCTGACCTCACCCTGGCAATGGTAAGAGACATAGACTTAGTCAGGCGAGCTGCCCTAATCCTAGACAAGGATCCTAAGGTAGATGTCATGATGGTAGGTGTGGCAGCAGTGCTCACATACAGCAGGCAGATAGCAGAGGAGTTCGCGAAAGTCATGTCTGAAGCAGGAGAGCAGTGTAGCAAGCCACTGGTAGCAGTATGCCCATATGTAGGTGAAGCTGAGACGCACCTGAGGAAGCTTGTCCAAGCAGGTATACCAGTATACCTAACACCAGAGTCAGCTGCATCATCGCTAGCAGCCCTCTCAGCATACCACAAGGCTAAGATGAAGCTTACATCACCTGAAGCAGCTTCATAACCTCCCTAGCCACCTCCAGCGCCAGCTTAGCCTCACCCTCCTCAATGAAGAATGGGCTGTAGTCAGCCTTCTTCCTCAGCTCATAGAGAGCAAGCAGGCTCTCAGCTTCACTAGCTCTACCGAGGTTCCTCACCAGATTCGCTAGCTTATCATCTCTCCTAGGCAAGTCTCTTACTCCACGCCTCCTAGCCCAGACTTCACAAGCCATCCTAGCTGCAAAGTAAGCTGAGCTAGCTGCCTTCTCAAAGCATCCAATCTCAAGGTCAGCCTCCGCCTGCTTCAATAGCACCCTAGCCTTCTCAGCACTCAAGCAAACTCCTCCCCCATGAGGTCTTCCTCTGTTGTCATGGGGCTTAGTCCTTCTAGCCCTGTCTTCTCTTGGGCTTCTAGTGCTGCCTTAGCTACCGCCCTCATTGCACTGAGGTCTGCCTTGTCCACTATAACTAGGACATTGCTCTCATAGACCATGTCATCTGGGCTGCTTCTAGCTATAACCTTCCTCAGCCTGCTTCCCAGCTTAGCTCTCAGCAGCCTCTCAAACTCCCTAACAAGCCTAACCCACTCACCTCTGCTCAAGTCAACAAGGTATGCCAGCCTCATCTCATATGTAAGCTCATGCTGGAATAAAAGCCTTAGCTAAAAGCCTACCTCAATGCCTGCAGTACAGCTTGCGCCACAGCCCTCTGCCACCAGCATCATATTAGGCCTGGCACCAGTAGCAGATGCCTGTAGAGCATGCTAGCATGCTCTACTGCAGCTAGCTGCCAGTGATATGGGAATCGAGAGCTAGGCTAACTGCCTTAGGTTCCGTCAGCTCTACAGCCTGCTAGATGCTCCACCAGGCTCTCAGGAGGCTCCCAGTCAGCTGATGGCGTCAGCTTCACTGAACTCATCTGCCATGGCGTTCGCTGCCTCTCTTGACATCTATCAGCTTGAACTCTACCTTATAGAGGGAGTCTTCCTCTCTAAGCCTCCTGTAGTACCTTCTTAAGGCTGCCTTCAGTGTATCTGCATCAGGATACCCTGCTTTCTCAGCATCCTCATCTCTGAGCTGGCTTACTCTGACCTTCCTCACCCTAGTCACCTTGGCTTTGGCGAACTCCCTCCCATTTGAGACCAAGCTGACTACATCTCCCCTCTCTAGCCCACATTCACTCCACTTCCTGATGGTCATCGTCTTCAAGCCGTCTAGGATCAGTGGGACCAGGTGCTTCTTGAAGGTTATTCTGGTCCTCTTCATGGCTCACTCACCTTGTAGTAGGCTGCCAGCTTCCTAGCTATGCTCCTCATCGCGTCAAACAGCTCGCTTTGCTTCTTGAGGCCTATTGCCGGCTTAGCTAGGTCCCAGTTCTTCCCCTGAAGCACCTTAGCTATGAGAAGCCTCTCCTCACCCTCTGTCAGAGGCCTTTTGCTGTGCCATCCCAGGAAGTATGCTCTAGCCAGCTCAGCTAGGGCGTCGCATGTCATCTCATAGGAGTTGTACCCTCTGATGTAGCCTAGCAGCCTGAGCTTCTGGCTGTACGTAAGCTTTGGCCTAGCTGGTACACCACCTGTAGCCAGGATTAGCCTAGCTATCTCAGGTGGCATGCTGAAGTATATGTCATGCAGGGACTGTAGCACCCTCTTCTTCATCTCGAGGTTCAGCTGCCTAACCATGGCCTCAGCTCTCTCCGTGAGGGGCTTAGCTACGAAGACGCTGTACTCTCCTGAAACCTGGTTTCTAGTTGGGCTCAGGTGTATTGGCGTGAAGCCGTTTCTAATCCAGAACCTGAGTAGCTCCTCGCTTGCTCCAAAGCCTGAGCCAACCCAGTCCATTCCCCTCTCCATGGCCTCCCTGCAGACCTCCCTCAGGGCTCTGGACCCCAGGCCTCTACGCTGCAGTGCTGGGTGGGTTGCTATCCTCACTATCCTCCAGCCCCATAGCCTAGCAAACCCCCTTAGCCCATAGTACATGAGGATCCTCGATGGAATCATGTGCCCTGGGACATCTCTCTCCCTAGCTATAATCCCCTCTATGACATCGTCTTCAAGCCTGCCTTCCTCAGCTAGCTGGATCGAGACCAGGGGCTCGCTGCCTGAGGCCAGGGCTCTAGCAGAGTGGTGTGGTGCATCCAGGATTATCGCCAGGTCATTAGGCCTATTCCTGTAGTGTGCCAGCACATATATCCCATACCACTTCTTCAGGAGGCCCTCCCCTGCCTGGGTGAAGTCCACCTTAATGTACTCTGGGTCGCTGAAGCCATCTGGCTCACCTGGCTCAGCGTCAAGCAGCAGCAGCTTGTAGAGCCACTTCTCAATGGGGTCTCCTGGAGGGTACCTTATCGGGGTCCTCATCTCAACTATCCTGAGCCTAGTGCTCTTCTCCTCAGCTAGCGTAGAAAGGAACTTCTGGGAGAAGCCTCTGCCAGCCCCCTCGTAGCCGTGTATTGTCGAGGAGAATATGGCTACCCTGCTAGACCTCAGTATCCTGAAGAGGAGGTATGTCGGGATCGAAGCTGCTTCATCAACGACCTTGACCTTTATGTCCGAGTCAGCTAGCGAAGGCGGGCTCAGGTACACTGCTACTCTCCTCCCGACCCTCACACCCACTCTCTCTCCATCCCTCACTATCGGAGCTGGACTGAGCCCCTGTGCTCTGAGCCCCCTCTCAAGGAACTCGAAGAGCGTCTGCACCCCATGAAGAGAGGGCGCTGTGACACCTATGGCCTTGAACTTCTTCATGATCAGAGACAGCCCTAGCCCTAGGGCAGCAGACTTCCCCCTACCTCTGTTTGCTATCACGACAACAGCATACCTCCCCTTAGCCTCCCTAGCCTCCTCGACAGCATCTATCACCTCAACCTGCTCGTCTGTCAAGGCAAGAGACCTGACAGGGCCCTCAGCTCTGGCTTTAGGTGGCTGATGGGCTCTAGCCCTCCTGGGCTTCCCGTGGACGCTCTCAGCCTCGAGGTCTATGAGCCAGGCTCCCTCAGACTCCCTTATGCTCTTCAGGAACCTCAGCTTAAAGAGGTTCCTGACATCTCTCTCGCTGTAGGGTGGGCTAGCTAGCTTCCTCTGGAACAGGGTGAGTGAGCTAAGCCACGCCTCTAGCGGCGGTAGCGTGAACACGACTAGCCCTCCTCCTCTTACTGTCTCAACAAGCCTGCCTATGTCATCTGGCCTCATCTGAGCTGAGAAGTCAGCTAGGAGCACATCCCATGTGCCACCTAGCGCAAGCTCGCTTTCATCGAAGTCTATTGGGGTCAGGGAGGCTGCGTCAGATAGGCTCTCAGCTAGAGCCCTGGCGCCAACAACCTCCTCCCCGCTCGACACGTTCGAGTACAGGACTGTAACCGGCCTACCCCTCTCTCTAGCATATGCCTTGATGGCTTCAGCTATGTCCTCGATCCTCAGGCCCCCAGCTAAGGCTATCAGCCTCCTCTCACCTGACTCCACAGCCTCAGCTGAAACCCTATGCACGCAGTCCTCGATCAAAGCCACTGAGACCACCATGGTGCTTGCTGCTAGCCCCCTGGAGGCAAAGCACTAGGTGGATGCAGCATGCTTAGCTTATTAACCTTTATCCTAGAGCCCCGTGGTGGGAGGTTGAGTGCGCTATCTGAGGCCCTTAAGGAGGCTGAGAAGAAGCTCTCCGAGGAGCTTGTTGCAACCCCAGGGCACGTGAGGAGAGTCCTCTTCTGGTGTGAGAAGATAGCTAGAGAGGAGGGAGCTGACCTAGAGGCTGTCAAGCTTGCTGCAGCGCTCCACGACATAGCTGTCCCAGAGGACAGAGCCATGCACTACGAGCTTGGAGCAAAGGTGGCGCTAGAAGCCCTAACAAAGCTAGGTGTCTCCAGGGAGGTGGCTGAGAAGGCTGCTCACGCCATAAGGGCTCACAGCAGGTATGGTGGCCCAGACCCAGAGACCTTAGAGGACAAGGTTCTCTGGGATGCTGACTGCATAGACGCCTGTGGAGCCATTGGGGTCATAAGGGCGGTGCTGAGAGAGCTTCAAGCCAGCAGGCTAAGAGAGCCTAAGGACATCATACCTGCGCTCGAGAAGATAGCTAGCTTGAAGGCCTATACTAGGGCTGGTAGAGAGGAGCTTGAGAGGAGAAGGAGCTTCATACTAAAGTTTATAGAGGAGCTTAAGAGGGAGCTAGCTGCATCAGGAGAGCAGCTCTAGGGGCATGCTGGCAGCTGCCTGCAAACTATTAAATGGAGGCCACCTGAGATCTAGGGTGCCTTCAGTTGGCCACACACCCTGAGAGCGACCTAGAGTACTGGGAGATGGTTGATCGAGACCTAAAGGAGGCTGAGAAGCTCCTCGAGCACGGAAGCACGAGGGCAGCTGTCATAACAGCGATGATAGCAGTCGAGAAGTCTCTCAGGATAGCTCTCGGGGTGGGTGACCTAAAGCAAGCTGAGCTCCTAGACCTAATGCACTTCGCCAAGAGAGAGAACGTATGGCTTCCAGCATGGAAGGAGCTCAAGAAGTGGAGGTACATCAGGAACATGTGCCTACACGCCTTCTACACCCCCACGAGAAGGGAAGCTGAGAAGGCCATCGAGTTCGCGAGGTTCTTCACAGAGAAGGCTAAGGGCATGAACGTAGCTGAGAAGGTCAAGAAGAAAGCTAAGAAGCACTTCAGGAAGCTAGAGGGGAGCTACAGGAAGACGATAATGCTCACAGACAGGATATTCATAGCTGGAGCACTGATATTCCTGGCAGGCTGGCTTATGTTACTGCACCTGACCCTAACAATGCCACACCCAGCTCTACCATGGAAGCTGAGGTTCCTCTTCTCGATGGCAGCGATACCAGCTGGCCTAGGGGCATGCATCCTCTCTTTGCTGGAGAAGTGGGAGAGAAAGGCTCCAGAAGTCTAGTCTACAAGGTATGTCTCAACCCTCTCAACACCCCTCCCTGGGTTCCTTCTCTTGAGCCTGATCCTCCCGATCTCCCTGGTGTTCTTCACGTGCATCCCGCCACATGGCATCTCTATCCCAGCACACCTCCAGACCCTGAAGCCAGGCCTATCAGGTGGTGTCTCAACCCTGATCTCATGGCCCTCAGCAATGAACTTGTTGCAGAGCTCCTCAACCTCCTTGAGCTTCACGGGGTCAAGCCTACCCTCATAAGCGTAGTCAGACCTGTCCTTCCTCTCATCAACTCTGCTCCCAACCCTCTCAAGAGGCCCAAACACCTTGTGGAGGAAGTACTCCATGATGTGGGCAGCAGAGTGAAGTCTCATGATCCTATACCGCCTATCCCAGTCAATCCTACACTTCACCCTATCCCCTGGCTTGAGGGGAGCAGGCTTCTCAAGATAGTGGACCACTTCATCTCCCTCAAGCTGCGTGTCAACAACCCTGTACTCTCCAATCCACCCTGTGTCACCAACCTGCCCCCCTCCCTCAGGGTAGAAGCAGGTCTGATCCAAGATAACCCTGCTTCCATCGACTTTAACGACTGTAGCCTCAAACTCCCTCATGTACATGTCCTCATAGTACAGCTTCCTAGTCAACCACACCACCAGAAGCCTACCTTCCAGCTGCACTTTAACTTAGCTATACCGCCTAGGAGCCTTCTTTAGGAGGACATCCACTCATAGGTGGACACAGAGGTGAGAAGCCTCTCGCCTACGCCCTACGCTGTCTTCCTGCCTGTAGGCCTAGCTTCAGCCTAGAATTGCCGTATGCTGCAAGCTTTAGAGCCAGCCTCAGCAGTGGGCTCCCGTCTAAGATTACTCTACCTCTGAGTGCTCTAGGCCTTATGTACATTGGAGCGTGGTTGAGTACAGTGATGTCGACTGGGACCCCAGCTATACTCTTAAGCTTGATAGAGAGCTTCTACGTGTACTCTACAGCATCCAGCAGCTTTCTTCCAGCCTCCTCGCTGAGATATACTGCCATGTCCATGTCCCTAAAGACAGGCAAGGTCAGGAAGCTCCCATAGACTACAGCGAAAACTATGTTCTCCCTCTTCTCAAGCTCCCCTGAGAGCCTGTACCACCTTCTCCCTCTCACTCCTGGCCTGAAGCCGCTTAGCTTCCTCCTTAACATACCTCTCCACCTCTGCTGTGAACTTCTCTATAGCCTCCAGGCCACTTGAGTTAACCTCCTCATAAACCCCTGAGGTCGTCTACACTCCAGTGCCTATGTACTATGAGGCTTCTAAGGCTGCGAGCTTCGTCTCCTCAGCTAGCATAGGTGAAGCCCCCTCACCCTGCCAGCCTGCTCAAGACCTCACTATAGGCCTCTGGGGCAATACTGTACTTCACCTCGAGGATATGGGAGCAGGCTAAAGCCAGCGCTTCCACAATGGACACTATGGCATACCTCACAGCATACCTGAAGGCCAAGCAGCTCTCTCATGACGCTGAGAGCCTCCCCTGCCCCAGCTAGGAGCCTCAGGACATGCTCCACGTCAACCTGCAAGCTGGCATCAAGAGCTGCTAGCAGAGGTCTAGGTTTATATTAAGCTTGCTATGAGCCTGCTTTGGGGGTGTACTTGAGCAGCTTAGGTAGGATAGCTGAAGCCATACTGGAGTTCGATGAGGAGAAGCTTCTGAAGGAGGTTAAGGAAGCGCTGGATAGCGGCCTCGACCCTGTAAAGGTCCTTGAGGAGGGTGTTGCAGCTGGCTTGAGGAAGGTTGGTGAGCTCTTTGAGAAGGGTGAGCTGTTCCTCATGCATGTTGTCGTAGCTGCTGAGGCAGCTAAGAAGGCCATAGAGGAGCTCATTGAGCCCAAGATAATGGAGAAGGGTGAGAAGAGGAAGGGCCTCGGCAAGGTAGTGATAGGCACAGTAGCAGGTGACATCCATGACATAGGGAAGAACATCGTGGCTGCAATGCTCACTGCAGCAGGATTCGAGGTCTATGACCTCGGGAAGGACGTGCCAGTCGAGAAGTTCATTGAGAAAGCCAGGGAGGTTCAAGCTGACATCATAGCTGCATCAGCCTTGCTCAGCACATCAATGCCTGTCCAGCGTGAGATAGTAAAGGCCCTAGAGGAAGCTAGCCTCAAGGGCAGGATCAAGGTCATGGTCGGTGGAGCACCGGTCACAGAGGAGTGGGCTAGGGAGATTGGGGCAGACGGCTACGGCGCAGACGCAGTGGAGGCAGTGGAGGTGGCTAAGAAGCTGGTTGGGGTGGAATGTTGAAAAGAGGCCCCAAGGGAGGGCTCCTAGCCCCCCTGTCTCTAGCTGAACTGGACAGCATACACCTCGCCACACTAGAGGTCCTGGAGAGAGTTGGGATCAAGTGTGGGTCCAAGCTGGCGCTAGAAGAGTACAGGAAGGCTGGAGCAGAGGTCGAAGGGGACAGGGTGAAGATCCCACAGCACCTAGTAGAGGAAGCGCTGAGAAAAGCTCCAAGGCAGGTGCTGCTCTGCGGCAGGCTTAGGGAGAACGACATCCTGCTAGAGGGCTCCAGAGTCTACTTCGGCCTAGGCGGAACCCCTACACCATACATCAGAGACCTGGAGACCGGGGAGATCAGGAGGCCTACAGCCAGGGACATGGCTGAGGCAACCAAGCTAGGAGACGCCCTGGAGAACATAGACTTCATAATGAGCATAGCTGGAGCCTTCGACGTCCCATATCAGCTTGAGTATGTGGTGGAGTTCAAGACGCTCTTCGAGAACACCTCTAAGCCGATAGTGTACTCTGCTCCAGGTAAAGTGAATGCTGAGCTGGTCTTGGAGATGGCTGCAGCCATAGCAGGAGGCTTAGATGAGCTCAGGAGGAGGCCCATACTCTCACTTTACAGCGAGACAGCTAGCCCACTCACCTTCACCAGGGAAAACGAGAACA
>QMWA01000067.1 GCA_003661385.1 Thermoproteota archaeon
AGCAAGGCGTCCTCTAGCTCGTCTCCACCATAGCCTAGGGACTCAGCTAGCTCAGCTAGCTCAGCCATAGATGCAACTCCATGCTGAGCAGTGTACTCAGCTAGCCTCTTGAGCAGGCTACCTATGCTCCTGTCCAACTGGGCACACCTTCACACATACCCCACAGACCTCCTCGCCGTACCTCGGGTTCCTCTCTATCTCCTTCAGCCTCCTGCTGCACGCTCTAGCATCAAAGCACTCGTAGAGCGGAGGTGGGTAGAGCTTGAAGCTCACGTCTCTGACTGCTCCAGCTGGGCAGGCTTCCACGCAGGCCCTGCAGCTCCCGCACCTGCACTCAAGAGGCTCACCTGGCTCTAGAGGGCAGTCTGTCAGCACTGTGACAAGCCTGACTCTAGGCCCCCACTCCTCTGTCACCAGGAGCATGCTCTTCCCAATCCAGCCTAAGCCAGCTAAGGCTGCAACAGCCTTATGGGATATAGCGCCATACAGCCTTTCCTCACCTAAGCTCTGTGATGCTGGTATGGGCATCGCCCTGTAGCCGCGCCTCTGGAGCAGCGACGCTATCCTCAGAGCAGTGTAGTCTAAGGCCTGGTTGACGGCCCTGTAGTGGTGGACGTATGCTTCGGTTGGGTCGTCTGGGGTTATAGCGTCTATTATGGGGTCTGAGAGCCTCCATGCCACTGATATGGCTCTCCTGAACTTCCTGAGGAGCTTGCTGGCATACCCGTAGTCATCCCTGTACAGGGCTAGGTCTGCAACTCCAACCTTAGCTGCACCAAGCTCCAGGGCTAGCTTCCTCACATCGCTCCACAAGCTCGCGCCCAAGCACCCCCTCTAGATGTGCTTTAAGAGCTCAGCTAAGCTCCCTTCCAGGACGATGTCTACCTCAGCCTCCAGCTCAGGGTGCTTCGGCCTATAAGCCACCTTGAGGCCAGCTTCCTTCATCATGCTGAGGTCGTATCTCGTGTCTCCGACTGCAGCAAACTCCTCCAGTGGAACTGAGAGCAGAGACGAGGCCATCCTCAGAGCCATGTGCTTCCTGAGCGGGTCAACCCTGAGTATGCACTCTCCAGTGAGGTAGCCTTCCTCATCCACCACGAGCCCGTTCCCGATCCACAGGTCAGCTTGAAGCTCTCTAGCTACCCTAGCTGCAAGCAGGTCTATCCCGCTAGTGACTATGGCAGTAGCTATGCCACGCGCCCTGAGCTCCCTGAAGAGCTCCCTGGCGCCGTCAGCGAGCTCAACCTTATCAAGGGCGTCTATCACGTCCAAAATGTGGGGGAGCTTGCCTCCCTTCCCCCAGAGGGCTATGTCAAGCCTAGCCCACTCGAGGTAGCTTATCACACCCTGCTCGTAGAGCCTCCTGTTCTCCTCGACTTTAGCTGGATCTGCTCCAAAAGCGTCGTGGAGGAGAGCCCAGCTCGACTCCTCCTTGGTCAGGGTCCCGTCCATGTCAAATGCTACTGCCCTTATCCTCATTACCTCTCTCTCTTGCCCTGGATGAACTCCTCAACCCACTGCCTAGCTATGCTGTCAGGGACCTTCACTGGCGGGTGCTTGAACGCGTAAGCTGATATGCTCACCAGAGGGCCTGCAGCTCCTCTGTCCAAGGCTATCTTCACCGCTCTTATCACGTCTATGACTACTCCAGCGCTGTTCGGTGAGTCCTCTACTGTCAGCTTAGCCTCGACTATGATCGGCTGCCCGCCGAACTTCGTTCCCCTGACGTAGATGTAGCATATCTTCTTGTCCTCCAGGAATGGGACGTAGTCTGATGGCCCAATCCTGGTTGGAACCTCGTAGGGTATCAGGCTTGTGACAGCTGTGGTCTTGCTCACTCTCTTCGTCTTCAGCCTCTCCTCTACTGTCATGTTGAGGAAGTCTGTGTTGCCTCCTATGTTCAGCTGGTATGTCTCCTCGACTTTGACTCCCCTGTCCACCAGGAGGTTGACTATCGCCCTGTGGAGTATCGTCGCCCCAACCTGGCTCTTGATGTCGTCTCCAGCCACAGGTATGCCCTTCTCCTCGAACTTCCTCGCCCACTCTGGGTCTGATGCTATGAACTCTGGTATGCAGTTCACGAAGGCTACTCCAGCCTCCAGGCAGCACTTCGCGTAGTACCTAGTGGCCTCGTAGCTCCCCACCGGGACGAAGTTGATGAGCATGTCCGCCTTAGCGGCCTTAAGCTCCTCTGCCACGTCAACTGGCTTCACCTCGCTCTCGTCGTAGACCTTGAAAGCTTCCCTCATGTGCGGGGCTACACCGTCGAGTATTGGAGCTGGCTTCACCTCCACTCCGCACTTCGGTGGGTTAGCGAACCTGGCGCAGCAGTTCGGCTCAGTGAATATGGCTTCACTGAGGTCCTTGCCTATCTTAAGCCTGTTCACGTCGAAGGCCGCCACAAACTCTATGTCAGATATCCTGTAGCCGCCGAAGTTCACGTGCATGAGCCCTGGCACGAACTCATCATCGCTCACATTCCTATAGTACTCAACACCCTGGACCAGAGCAGAGGCGCAGTTGCCAACTCCAGCAATTGCAACCCTGATCTTCCCCAAAGCTATCACCCATGTATTATTACAGCTTGCTCTTTTTAAATGGTGGAGCGCACTGCCACCAGCCTGCTCTCAGTAAACCTAAAAGCAGCGTGAGCCTAGCAGCAGGGTGCTTCATGTGAAGGTTCTAGCCCTGGTTGCAAGCCACAGGAGAGACGGGAACACAGAGATACTGGTTAAGGAGGCCCTCATGAGGGCTGAGGAGCTTGGTGCAAGCTGCGAGATCATCAGGCTGACCGAGCTGAAGCTCGCTCCCTGTAAGGCATGCTATGCATGCCTCTTCACAGAGTGCAAGCTGGAAGACGACGGGGAGTGGCTCATAGGGAAGCTAAAGGAGGCTGATGCCCTCCTGATAGGGACTCCAACCTACCTGCTGACCGTACCTGGCCAGCTTAAGCTGTTCTTCGACAGGATACTCTCAATTTACCCGAGGCTGAGCTGGACGATGGGGAAGCCTGCTGCAGCCATAGCTACAGCAGGAATCCCTGGGTGGGAGGCTCTTGTGCTCCCTTCTGTCCTAGCGTTCCTCTATGGGGTAGGCTACAGGGTTGTAGGCAAGCTCCTAGCCTACGGGAGGGGGCCAGGTGAAGTCCTCCTGGACTCCAGGTACATGGAGGAGGCTAGGAGGCTCGGGGAGAAGCTGGCTAAGGCAGCTATGGGGGAGGAGGTGGAGCTGGAGAAGGAGAGCTGGGAGTGCCCTGTTTGCGGCTGCAGCCTTGTGAAGCTGACCCAGAATGGAGCTGAGTGCCCTGTTTGCGGCTCAGAGCTCAGGCTTGAGCTGTCAGACAGAGGCTACAGGGTCAGCTGCACTGGGGGAGGGAGGTTCAGCGAGGAGAAGCTAGCTGAGCACCTGGAGTGGCTCCGCGGGACAGTAGTGGAGTACATGGAGCTCAGGGAGAGGATAGAGGAGCTGAGAGCAAGGTACAGGTCCTACACCCCATACGCTAAGCCGAGGTGACCACGTTGGAGGTCAAGTTCGGCTACCAGCTCCCACCATACAATGTCGAGCTCATCAAGTGGGCTGCACAGTATGCTGATAGCAGTGGGTACAGCTACGTCTTCATGGCAGACCACCTGGTAGGCATCGGTATAAGGAGGTTCGACTTCCTAGAGGCATGGAGCACCCTAGGAGCTCTCTCAGCCATAACCGAGAGGGTCAAGCTAGGCACGTGCGTAAGCGACCCACACAGGCGGCACCCAGCTGTCCTAGCCCAGTCCCTAGCTACACTAGACCAGCTCACTGGAGGGCGAGCCATACTGGGGCTTGGGGCAGGTGAGGCGATGAACCTAGAGCCATATGGGATAGAGTGGAGCAAGCCCGTGTCAAGGCTGAGGGAAGCTGCCCTGGTCGTGAGGAGGCTGCTTACAGAGGACAGAGTGAGCTTCACTGGCAGGTTCTACAGGCTCAGAGACGCCATGCTGGAGCCCAAGGGGGTTCAGAAGCCCAACCCGCCTATCTGGATTGCAGCCAACTCACCTAGGTCCATAAGGATAGCTGCTGAGCTAGGAGACGGCTGGGTTCCGACGACGCCTCCTGCCTCACCTGAGAGGTACAGGAGCTGGCTAAGTGAGCTGAGAGAGCATGCCTCGAGGGCTGGCAGGAGCCCAAGCGAGGTGGAGCCAGCGCTCTTCCTCTACAGCCTCGTAGCCCCAACGAGAGAGGAGGCCTGGGAGGCCATCAGGGTGCCAGCTAAGCTCATAATAGCCCTCTGGCCTGGTGCAGCCAAGGAGGCTGGAGCAGAGATCCCAGAGAGCCTAGGCATACACAGGTTCACCTTCACCACAGAGAATGTCGAGAAGCTCCTCAAGGTGGCACTGGAGAAGATACCTGATGAGGCAGTCGACAGGTACTTCATCTATGGTTCTCCAAGCGACTGCATCGAGAAGATTGGGGAGTATGCTAAGGCTGGGGTGAGGAGCTTCATAGTAGCTCTGCTGGTCAGGCTGAAGGACATGAAGGCTCAGCTCAAGCTGTACACTGAGAGGGTAGTGAAGCCTGTGCTAGGGGGTGTGGTTTGATAAACAGCAGCAACATACTGGAGGTCTTGGAGAAGGTGAGGGCTGCAGTAGCTGAGTACAGCGAGCCAGCTGTATCAGCTGCAGCCGACAGAGACCCCTTTAAGGTGCTGATAGCAACTATACTCAGTGCTAGGACAAAGGACGAGGTCACTGTGGAGGCTGCTAGGAGGCTCTTCTCAAAGGCGAGCACACCCCACGACATGCTGAAGCTCAGCGCTGAGGAGATATCCAAGCTCATCTACCCAGTAGGCTTCTACAGAAGCAAGGCGAAGGCCATCCTTGAGGTCTGCAGGGCTCTAGTAGAGGAGCATGGCGGCAAGGTACCTGACTCCATGGAGGAGCTTCTCAAGCTCAAAGGTGTTGGGAGGAAGACAGCTAACCTGGTGCTCTCCTTGGGCTACGGGAAGCCTGCCATATGCGTTGACACGCACGTCCACAGGATCACCAACAGGTGGGGGCTTGTGAGCACCAAGACTCCAGAGGAAACGGAGAGAGCTCTCATGGAGAAGATACCCAGAGAGCACTGGTCTGAGGTCAATAGGCTCCTGGTGGTCTTTGGCCAGAGGATATGCAGGCCAGCTAGGCCTCTATGCGGTAGATGCCCGATAGCCGACATATGCCCGAAGATAGGGGTAGAAGAGGGGAGAAAGAGGAGATCAAGGAGATAAAACCTCCTCAAATACTTCTATCCCAGACTCAGCGAGGAGCCTGGTTATCCTCGTGTAGAGCCCCTCTCTCTTCCCAAGCTCCTCAGGAGGGACCACCCCTGCCTCAACCTCACCTTCAGCCACCAGCAAGGCTACTGAGGCTGCAGTGTACCCTGTCGTTCTAGCCATAGCTGAAAGCCCTTCAGCCTCGCTGTACTCGTCTACCATAGTGAACCTAGCCCTCCCACCAGCCCCCCTGGCCTCAACCATCAAGAGGACCATGTCTCTGCAGGGCTTCAGCCTCCTCTTCAAGAGCTCTGCAAGCAGGTCTCTAGGCCTGACTTGCACACCAGAGACCTCGACAGCCTCACTTGACATGAGCCCTAGCTCCCTGAGCAGCTTGATCTTAGCAGCATGCCCAGGGTACCTCAGCGTCTTCTCAAACATCCTCCTTGCCTTGATTGTCTTGATGAGTGTCCTCAAGCCATCAGTGTAGAAGGCCTCGAGCCTGAGCGGCGGGCTGGATGGGAACTCCACCTCCTCAAGCCCGCTTAGAGGCTCTACAGCAGCAACTCTGCCATCAGCTACTATCCTAGCTGGCCGCGTGTACTCCTCAATCAAGTCCTCTACAGACCAGGTTATGCAGTACTCTAAGGGAGGCTCTGGCCTAGCTGGTATCCCACCCACGTATATCTTAAGCTCCTCCAGCTCACCTAGCTTGCTTTCAGCTCTCCCAGCTAGGATGTTGCTCAAGCCAGGTGCTACACCGCAGTCTGGCACGAATGCCACTTCACGCTCATGAGCTAGGCTGCTGAAGCTGAATGGGTCTACGTCAGAGTAGGAGACATCCACCACGCTTACCCCAGCTCTGAGGCCAGCTGACACCCCAAGGGGCCCCACGCTGCCTGGTAGAGCTACGCATGCCACGTCATGCCCCTCAAGCACGCTGGACAGCTCCCCTAGGTCTGCTGCATCCACCTTAGCTGCTCTAGCCTTGGCTCCAGCGAGCTCAGCTGCTCTCTCAGCTGACTCAAGTGAGGCGTCGATGAGGGTGATCCTAGTGAAGCCCAGCTGCCCAAGCCTCCTAGCTATGGCCATACCTACTCTGCCACAGCCGACTACAGCAGCTTCCATCCAGGGTACCCCACCGTCCCAGCTGGCATCCTGATGTGCTGTACTCTGACATGCCAAGTTATTAACTGTGGTGCGACACTAGAGACAGCATGGATGAGCTTGAGGAGCTCAAGAGGAGGAAGCTAGCTGAGCTCCTTAGGAGGGCATCTGAGCCCAGGAGGGAGCTGCCTATGGGGCCTGTTGAGCTTGATAGCAGCAGCTTCTGGAAGTTCGTTAGGGAGAACCGGGTGGCTGTAGTTGACTTCTGGGCTGAGTGGTGCATGCCATGCAGGATAGTTGCCCCGGTGATAGAGGAGCTCTCAAGGAAGTATGCTGGGAGGGTGGCCTTCGGAAAGCTTAACGTCGATGAGAGCCCTGAAATAGCAGCTCAGCTGCAGATAATGGCCATACCGACGCTTGTGCTCTTCATCGACGGGAAGCCTGTTGACAGGCTGACTGGAGCATACCCGAAGCCTGCTATAGAGCGCTGGATCTCAAGGTACGTGTAGCTAAGGCATCCTTATAACCCCGCTTCTCCTGGGCTGCTGGTGGGCTTAGTGGGATAGCTGGAGGCTGGAGAAGGTTCAGGGAGGTGCTCTGGCAGTCTACTGCCGCCCTCCTGTTCGCCCTAGGAGACCTAGCTGCTGGAGGGGCCTCGCTGGCGCTGAGGCCTCTCTTCTCAGCTGCCCCATGGCTCCTGGTCATGTACCCTCCTCTACTGCAGGTAAGGGGCGTGATAAATGGTGTCCTGTGTGGGAGGCTCACGACATCACTTCACACGGGGCTTGTCTACCCTAGGATAAGGGGGAACACAGAGTACTTCTGGGCTTCGATAGCAAGCGCCTTCTCCTCCACTTTCATAGGCTGCCTCCTCATAGCTGGCGTCACAGCCACCAACGTGAGGCTGACGCTAGGCTGCTCGCTGCGTGACATCCAGCTCATCGCAGCAACATCGCTTGCAACAGGCTTGCTGTCAGTAGGCCTCACTATACCGGCTACTGTGGTCTTAGCGACACAGACCTTCAGGAGAGGCTGGAACCCAGACATATTCACCTACCCTGTGATGTCCATCCTAGCTGACGTGGCTGCTACAGCATGCTATGCTGCTGTGGCGAGGGCTATAGTGTCATCGAGCAGGCCTCTCTTGGCCTTCGAGCTCGTCTTCGCAGCCTGCTTTGCCTCCTTCATAGCCACTTTAGCAGCCATGAGAGGGAGAGGAGAGTACTTCAGGATGCTGAAGGAGAACATCCAGGTAGCTATCCCCCTAGTGCTCCTGGGGAATGTGACTGGTAGAGTGCTAGCTGAGCTCAGGTCCCAGATAGAAGCTAAGCCTGGCATCCTCCTCGTCTACCCGTCTGTGACAGGTACTCTCGGGGGCGCAGGCTCCATACTGGGGTCGATGGCTTCAACAGCTCTCGTCTTAGGGTACGTGCCGCCTACAGCAGCTGTGGTGGCATACTCTCTCCCTGAGCTAGCTGCAGTCGAGCTAGCTTCCCTGCTAGCCTACTCGATCTACGGCTCTATAGCAGCGCTGTCGAGCGGGTGCTGGAGCATGCTTCCAGCCGTCCTCTCTGTCAACCTGATGGGGTTCCCTCTAATAGCTTCAGCTAGCTACCTGACTGCTATACTGACCTTCAGGAGAGGGTGGGATCCAGACGCCTACATAAACCCTGCAGTCAGCAGCTTAGCTGACATGGTTGCCACACTGTCGCTTGCAGCTGGCCTGAGAGCATTCAGCTAGTAGCTTCATCAAACTCCTCAGCAACCCTCTTGATCCTGGTGTAGCTTGCGCCCTCGGCTGTGGACTTCGCGTACTCTGGTAGCAGCTCGAAGTAGGATGGCTTAGCATACCTCTCGTCGCCTAGGATGAAGAGTGCTCTGTCATCTGACGACCTCAGCACCCTCCCCATCGCCTGAGCTACCCTCCTCAGAGCTGGCACCACATAGGCGTAGTACACCCCCCTCACCCTCCCATACCTGCTCACATA
>QMWA01000068.1 GCA_003661385.1 Thermoproteota archaeon
CTTTACAGTATACAAAATAGGTGATGGCAGCGGTGAAGCTGTCTTAGACCCTAGCATAGCAGTCAGCTCTGCCTTAGCTTCGTTTACATGTATCCTGAGCCTGACGTGAGCAGCCCTCCATCTCACACGTGGCACCTCGATGACATACCTGAGGGAGATGCTGATGGCTGTGGGTGCATGGAGCAGGGAGCTGCCAGGTGGAGGCTCTGCTGCTCTCAGAAGGCAGGGTAGTCGGCTTGGAGAGGGCTGAGATCACCATCGAGGGCTAGCTTCAGCTGCTCGCTGAGCATAAAGCTTAGCTCTCTCTATGAGATCCCTCTCAGCCTCCAGCATGCCTCTCTCCCTGGCGTGCCACCACGAGGCCTCTTGCTGGACTGCCTTCCGCAGCTCTCTTGCAGTCTCCAGCACTCTAGCTGGCTTCGGGCTTCCCAAGTGGTCTTGCATCTCAAGTGCTTCACCTGGATCTACTTCTGGTAGGCTGGCTTCCCCCTCCTCTATGAGCTTCTTCACCTCAGCATACGGCTTGTTCAGCTGCCTTGCTAGCTTGGCTGCTTTAGCTGCTAGCATGCAGCTCTGAGCTCTCGTGTACATCTCCTCTGGTAGAGGCCTAGCTGACCTGAACAAGGCTGACAAGGCTTTCAGCGAGTACTCTAGTGCCTTAAAGCAGTCTACTATCGGCTTCTTCGTCTCCCTGCTGTCTCTCTGGTACCCTGATGGCAGGGACTTTAGAGCTGTGTACATGTGGGTGTAGCATGCAAGCGTCCTCGCGGAAGCTGCCCTCAGGAGCTCAGCTACATCCGGGTTCAGTTTAGCTGGTATGATCGAGCTGCCTTCGCCTGCTTTGACCTCAACTAAGCCAAGTGAGCTCCAGTTTACGAGGTCTTCAGCTAGCCTGCTGAGCAGCAGCGCTAGTGCAGATGCCCATGAGGCAGCATACAGCTCTATGTGGCCTCTGGATGTGACAGCGTACAGCGAGTTCAGTACTGGCTTACTGAAGCCTAGTAGCCTGCTGGTCAGCTCCCTGTCTATAGGCCAGTACACACCTTGAGAAGCTCCAGCTCCGAGGGGGCACTTGTCAGCTGCCTTGTAGGCTGCTTTAGCTAGCTCCATCGTGTCAAGGATCCCCTCGGCATAGCACTGAAGCCAGAAGCCGAATGTCATGGGCATGGAGGGCATCTGGTGGGTGTAGCCTGGCATCACGAGAGAGCAGTACTTCTCTGACAGGTCTAGCATCTCAGCGCAGCAGCTTAAGGCCCTGAGGGCTAGGGACACTAGCTTATGCCTGATGTATATCCTCATTCTAGCTGCTACCTCGTCGTTCCTGCTTCTAGCCTGGTGGAACCATAGTGAGCTTGCTCCAGCTGCCTCTCTGAGCTTAGCCTCTACCACCTGGTGTATGTCCATCCCCACCTTGACCTTGAGCCTTCCACCTCTGGCCTCCTCTAGGAGGGCTAGTAGGGCTTTTATCACCCTGGCAGCATCCTGCTCTGGTATGATGCCTCGCTCAGCTAGCATTATGTTGTGGGCTATGGTGTCCAGTATGTAGTACTCTGCTAGCTCCTCTTCTAGCTCAGCTTGCTCCTCATCTACTATGAGCATGCTCCTGCACCAGGTGTGCGGTAGTAGACTGGTAGGTGAACACCTCTGTGAAGCCTATGACCTGCTGGCTTGTGAACATGCTCTCCTCACCATACCTGTAGCCTAGTGCCGTGAGCTGGTAGGGGGAGTCTAGTGCGACCACCCTGCAGCAGCCCTTGTAGAGCTGTATGGTAGCTGAGCCTGTGACCTTCCTCTGCATCTCCTGGGCTGCTGCTTCGAGAGCCTTGAGCAGAGGCTCGTGGTATAGGCCGCTGAACACGAGGTTTGTCCACTCCTCCTCTAGCCTGGCCTTGAATGAGAGCTCTCTCCTGGTGAGCACTATGCTCTCCAGTGCCCTGTGAGCTGCTATGAGCGCGTATGCTGCCGGCGCCTCTATGCCTACTCTCCCCTTGATGCCTATTATGCAGTCTCCAGTGTACTCTGCTAGCCCGAAGCCGTGGCTTCCACACTTCGTGTTGAGGGACTCGAGGAGCTCAGGGCCGCTTAGAGCTGAGCCATCTAGCGAGACAGGTGCCCCGCGCTCGAACTCCACCTCCACCTCCTCCGGGTGGCTTGGAGCTTGCTCGACGGGCTTCACCCAGCAGCACGCCTCAAGCCACTCCTCTAAAGGTATCTTGTAGCTTGGAGACGACATCTCTGGGCTGTAGACTGTACAGCCCCATAGGTTCCTTGTCGTAGAGAACCTCCTGCTGACTGGAGGTGGAGGGAAGCCCTTCTTCTCGAGGTACTCTGCCTCCTCTGCTCTGGTTGTGGAGAGCTCAGCTACTGGAGCTAGAACCTTCAGGTCTGGTGCTAGAGCTTTAAAAGCTGAGGTTAGCCTCACTATGTCGTTTCCAGCTGCTGTGCATCCGTGTGCTACTGCTTCAGCACCTACTTCTCTAGCTACCTTAACGGTCTCCTCTGCTATGATCAGCCTGTCTATTGGGCAGCATAGCGGGTACACCCCTTGGTATAGGGCGTTCATGGCCAGGGCTTTCGAGGCCATCTCCCATAGCCTGCTCTTGGCCTCAGCTGTGTAGTGCTCCTTGGCGCCCAGAGCGTATGCCTTCTCCTCTATCTTGCTGAGCTCTCTGCTGCTGTAGCCTCCTACATCTACTGTCACAGTGTAAACCTCGTGGCTCTCTGAGAGCTTAGCTAGGACGAAGGACGTGTCTAGGCCTCCTGAGAACGCTAGAGCTACCCTCATGATACCTCCACCATTATGACTGGGCTGCTCCTCCTGTACCAGCCGACTAGGGCTAGTGTCCTCGTGGAAGCGTGCTCTGCCAGCTTCACCACGTCCTTGTGGGAGCTGGAGACTAGGAGCCTGCTCCCAGCCTTGAGCTCCTGAGCTCTCGAGATCTCCACAGCATCCTCTAGAGGAGGCATATCGTACCTGCTCATCAGCGTTTCAAGAGGGCTCTCTGGCATGCTGGCTTCACATGCTATGCTGTTCGGCATGTGCGTGTGGTGGAAGCCTGCTCCTATGACCTTCAGCTTGCCTCCAGAGTTCGATAGGTGCAGGTAGACTGGTATAGCCTCGTCTTCTACCTGGGTTATGAAGGTGAGCTTGCTCATGTGTGAGCATAGCATGCAAGCCAGCGCTAGAGTGGCTTTGCCTAGGCCTAGCTTCCTGTATGCTGGCGTGACCATCAGAGTCCATATGTGCACTGTACCTGGGTCAAGTGACCCACAGGCTCTCACCATCGAGACTACCTCGCCTCTATGGAGGAATCCTGCTGTGAACCCTGCTGTTATCCCGAAGTTCTGGTCTATCCATGGCTCAGTTGGCATCCCCTTCTCTCCATAGACCCTCTGGTTGATGACGGTTATGTTCTCCTTGATCCATGCTGCAGCTTCTGGCAGGATGCCGTTAACAACTTTCAGCTCAAATGGGAGAGCATCCAAGCTTAGGTTAGAGAGTATACTAGGCCTGGAGACGACGTAGGCCTTAAGGCTCTTGATGAAGCTCGTTCCATAGAACCACCTTGAGCCCTGGGTGCTAGGGGTTAAAAATGTGTTATTGTGTGAGGGCTTTCTCCACGTCTCTTAGGTCGAAGGCGAGGTAGCCTTCTTCCCTTAGCAGGCTCTTGCCGTCGACTTCTCTGGCTACTATCCCGTAGTATGCTCTCTCAGGCTCTAGCCTGGCTGCTTTGAGCTTCTCTGCCAGCTTGCTGAGGATTCTTCTGGCATCACTCAGCTTTAGAGAAGCCCACTTCACCTCAAAGGCGAGTAGCACACGCTTATCTAGGGTGTAGCCTAGTATGTCTATCTCGTAAGCTCCCTTGCTCGTCTTCCCCCACTGCCTGCTTAGCTTCACTGGCTTAGCTGGCAGCCTCACCTTAGCGAGCAGCTTCCTAGCTATTCTCTCGAATACCCAGCTCATGTAGCTGCTGTAGTCTCTCTTGATCTCCTCTAGGAGCTCAGCGGACCTCCACTCCTCTATCAGGTCTCTGTTGGGGTAGATGTAGCGGAACCAGAACCTCATGTAGCAGTCCTTTATGTAGTACAGCCTCTTCTTGGTCTTCGGCTTCTCTAACGCTGGTGTCTCAAATCCTACTAGGTCTAGGAGCTCTAGTGTATGCAGGTATCTTGAGACAGCAGACTTGTCTAGCCCAGTGTCGGATGCTATGTCTGTGACCCTCCTCTTCCCCTCTGATATCGACTTCATGATCATCATGTATGCCCTGGGCTCTCTGAGCTCTTGCCTAAGTAGGTACTCTGCCTCCTCGTAGAGGACTCCACCCTTGGTCAGATAGAGCTGCTCTACGTTCTCCCAGAAGCTTAGCTTGCTGTTGAAGAGCTTTAGGTAGGCTGGGACGCCGCCTGCTGCACCATATACGTGTAGCACCTCTTGGAAGCTGTACCTTGGGATGAACTCCCATACTGCTCTCAGTTCAAGCTCCCCAACCTTCCATTGGCCAGTTCTCCTGCCGTATAGTGGGCTCCTATACCCCTAGGACCTCTGTCTCCATCATCCCAACGCTGGATCCACATAGAACCAGCATGATGTCGCTTCTCCTTGAGAGGACTTCATCCCATGCTTTCCGGAGGGTTGAAGGTACACCAGGGTCTAGCTCTATTAGGTATGGCAGCTCATCTAACACCACTACAACCCTCTCTGGAGACTGCTTCCACTCAGCAAACTCCTTGAGGATGTCTTCTAGGTCTCGGAAGGGTATCCTGCTGAAGCTCTCTTTACCGAGGTAGGAGGCCATTTTAGCTGCTAGCTTCGACATGTTCTTCTCTACTGTAGTCCTCTCACATAGGAAGTACACGTAGGGCTTTCCTGACGTGAACTTGAGTAGGAGCTCGGTTTTCCCTATTCTACGCCTCCCATAGACTACCACCAGCTGAGCACCTGGCTTGCAGTAGCCTCCAGGAACTTGATCTCTCTTTCCCTATCAACAAACTGTTGACTCATGATTATGATAATCTGCTGTCAACTGTATATAAGCCTGACTTGATGCAGCTGCCGCCGCGGAGCCTCCAGTACTCTCTTAGCTCAGCTAGCTTGAGGCCATCAGAGGCCTTCACGGCTTCAGCTATGGCCTTAGCCTGCTCCAGTGTGGTTACAACTGGGATCCCCAGCTCAGCAGCCTTCCTGCGTATCTCCCTGCCATCCTCTAGCATGTGAGAGTACTTCTCAAGTGTAGTGCTCCATGGTATGTTTATCACTAGCGCTATGCTGTCTCTGGCTAGGAGGTCAGCTATGTTAGGGTGCCTATCAGGCTCGCTGATCTTGTAGATCGTCTCAGCTGGCACCCCAGCTGATCTTAGGGCCTGTGCGGTGTGCTCTGTTGACAGTATCTTGAAGCCGCACTCGTGTAGCACTCTGGCTACAGGCAGCACCTTTGACTTGAGCTCTAGGCCACCGACGGTGATCAGCACAGAGCTGCCCTTGAGGTCTATGCCTGAGGCTTTGAGGGCTTTCACATAGGCCTCATGCATGGATTCACCTAGGCAGCATACTTCTCCAGTGCTCATCATCTCGACTCCTAGCAGAGGGTCTACGCCAGGGAGCTGCCTGAAGCTGAACTGAGGCACCTTGACAGCGTAGTAGCGCATCTCTGGCGGCCCCTTGACGCCGCTGAACCCTAGGCTCCCCCCTAGGAGGACATCTACAGCTAGCTTCACGAGGTTGACTCCAGTCGCCTTGCTGACGTATGGCATTGACCTGCTAGCCCTCAGGTTGCACTCTATCACATAGACCTCGTCCTTCACCAGGAACTGTATGTTTAGGGGGCCTCTGGCGTCTAGTGCCCTCGCTATCTTTAGGGTGTACTCTCTCATCCTGCTCACAGCCCACTCTGGTAGGGAGCATGGTGGGATGACCATCGTCGAGTCGCCGCTGTGGACCCCAGCGTTCTCGATGTGCTCTATGACAGCCCCAATGTAGGCTGAGGAGCCATCTGAGACGGCATCGACCTCAGCTTCCCTCGCCCCCATGATGAACCTGGATACGACGACAGGGTGCTCCTCAGAGACCTCAGCAGCCTGCTTCAGGTACCTCTCGAGCTCGCTTCTGCTGTAAGCTACCCGCATAGCTTGCCCACTCAGGACGTAGCTCGGCCTCACTATCACAGGGTACTTGCCTTCAGCGAACTCCAGAGCCTCCCTTATGCTTGAGGCTGAAGCCCACTCTGGCTGGGGGATGCCAAGCGAGTCTAGCAGGCTGCTGAACTTCTCCCTGTCCTCTGCCATGTCTATGCTCTCAGCACTCGAGCCGACCAGCTTCACGCCAGCCTCGTGGAGAGGGACTGCGAGGTTGTTTGCGGTCTGCCCTCCGAAGGACACCACAACTCCCTCTGGGCTCTCGGCCTCATATATGTCGAGCACACGCTCCAGGGTAAGCTCCTCGAAGTAGAGCCTGTCACTTACATCGTAGTCTGTTGAAACAGTTTCAGGGTTGCAGTTCACCACTATGACCTCAAAGCCGCGGGCTCTGAGCTCCCTGACAGCATTAACACAGCACCAGTCGAACTCGACTGAGCTACCAACCCTATAGCAGCCGCTGCCAAGCACCATGATCTTCCTACGCTTGCTCTCCTCTATGTCGCTCTCCACACCGCCATACGTCACATAGAGGTAGTTTGTCTGAGCAGGCCACTCTGCAGCTAGGGTGTCGATCTGCTTGACACAGGGCTTGACACCGAGCCTCTTCCTCAGCTCTCTGACCTCGCTTTCAGGTAGGCCAGTGCACATGGCTATCTGCCTATCTGAGAAGCCAAGCCTCTTAGCTTCCCTCAGCAAGCTGGGCTTCAAGCCCTCCTTCCTGAGCCTCTCCTCCAGCCTAACTATGTTCTCCACCTTACTGATGTAGAACTTGTCTATCTTAGATGCCTCAGCCACCTCGCCTATGCTAGCTCCAAGCTTCAGTGCCTCAGCTATCTCAAGGATCCTGTTGTCCTTTGGGGTCCTTATGGATTCCAGGACCTCGGCTAGAGGCCTACCTGACAGCTTGACGCACGCTACTCCAGGGTACCCTTTGTCGAGCATCCTGAAAGCCTTCTGTAGGGCTTCCTCAAAGCACCTCCCGATGGCCATGACCTCGCCTATGCTCTTCATCCCAGTGCCAAGCTCCCTTGCTGCTCCAGGGAACTTCTCAAAGTCCCATCTCGGGACCTTGACCACAACGTAGTCTAGTGCAGGCTCGAACGCTGCTGTAGTGACTCCTGTGACCTTGTTCTTGAGCTCAGGGAGGGTGTAGCCTATGGCGAGCTTAGCAGCCACGTAGGCTAGAGGGTAGCCTGTAGCCTTGCTTGCTAGAGCTGAGCTCCTTGACATCCTAGCGTTGACCTCTATCACACGATACTCCTCCCCCTCAGGGTGCAGTGCAAACTGCACATTGCACTCCCCGACGACGCCCACAGCCTCAGCTACACGCAAGCTAGCTTGCCTGAGCATGTGGTACTCTCTATCAGTCAAGGTCTGGGATGGAGCTACCACTATGCTGTCCCCGGTGTGCACGCCCATAGGGTCAACGTTCTCCATGTTGCACACTGTGACACAGTTCCCAGCATAGTCCCTTACCACCTCGTACTCGACCTCCTTCCAGCCCCCTAGGTACTCCTCAACCTGAATGGAAGCGGACTTGGCTAGAGCCCTCCTAGCTACCTCCCTGAGCTCCCCTCTAGACCACGCGACGCCACTCCCGCCGCCACCAAGCATGTACTGAGCCTTAACCACGACAGGGTAGCCTAGCTCATCAGCAGCTTCAAGAGCGTCCTCGACTGTGAAGGCCTTCCTAGACCTTGGAACAGGGATCCCAGCATCCTCCATCGTCCTTCTGAAGAGCTCCCTGTCCTCGGTTCTCTCTATAGCCTCCACTGAGCTACCCAGGACCCTGACGCCATGCTCCTCTAGCACACCAGATTTAGCTAAGGCTACTCCGCAGTTCAGTGCTGTCTGGCCTCCGAAGCCTAGCAGTATGCCCTGAGGCCTTTCCCTCTCAATGACCTTAGCAACATGCTCTGGGGTAACTGGAACCAGGTAGACTTTATCAGCCATAGTGGGGTCAGTCTGTATCGTAGCTATGTTCGGGTTCACTAGCACAGCTTCAATGCCCTCCTCTGAGAGGGCTTTGAGAGCTTGGCTGCCACTGTAGTCGAACTCCCCAGCTTCACCTATCTTAATGCCGCCACTCCCCAAGACTAGAGCTTTGCTCAGCCAGCTGAACTTAGGCATGTAAGACCCTCCTCGCAAACATGTCGAAAACGAAGC